>JAKFUJ010000083.1 GCA_021732805.1 Betaproteobacteria bacterium
GCATGTACCTGCGCAACCTGATGTCGATGGACACCGAGGAGATGATGCGCGGCCAGCCGGTGGATGCGGTGGTGCTGATCGGCGGTTGCGATAAAACCGTGCCGGCATTGCTGATGGGCGCGGCGAGCGCCGATGTGCCGGCCATCATGCTGGTGACGGGGCCGATGATCACGGGTGACCACAAGGGCGAACGTCTCGGCGCCTGCACCGACTGCCGGCGTTTCTGGGGCAAGTTCCGCGCTGCCGAAATTTCCGAGCAGGAAATCGGCGAAATCAACAACAAGCTGGCGCCATCCGCGGGTACCTGCATGGTGATGGGTACTGCGAGCACGATGGCGCTGTGCACTGAAGCACTGGGCATGATGCTGCCGGGCGGATCCTGCGTGCCGGCGGTGATGGCCGAGCGCCTGCGTCAGGCCGAGGCCAGCGGCGCGCGCGCGGTGACGATGGCGAAAGAGGGCCTGAAGCCTTCAAAAATCATGACCGTCGAGGCGTTCGAAAACGCGCTGCGTATTTTGTTCGCCATCGGGGGGTCTACCAATGCCATCGTGCATCTGGCGGCAATGGCGGGGCGATTGGGCATCAAACTGGATCTCGATGCCTTCGACAAAATGGGCCGCGACACGCCGGTGCTGGTAGATCTCAAACCGACCGGACAGGGCTACATGGAGGATCTCTACAAGGCCGGCGGTCTGGCGGTGATCCTGCACGAGATCAAACACCAGCTCAATCTGAAAGCACTCACGGTTACCGGCAAAACGCTGGGCGACAACCTGAAAGCGGCGGCGCCGGCGTGGCAGCAGAACGTGGTGCGTCCATTCAACGATCCGGTATTTGCCGGCGGCAGCATCGCCGTGCTGCGCGGCAACCTCGCGCCCGGCGGTGCGATCATCAAGCAGGCGGCGATGGATCCGAAACTCACCCGCCATGAAGGCCGTGCCGTGGTGTTCGAATCGCTGGAAGACATGGCGAACCGCGTCGATGATCCCAAACTCGACGTTAACGCAAATGACATATTGGTACTGAAAAATGCCGGACCGAAAGGCGCTCCCGGCATGCCGGAGGCGGGTTATCTGCCGATACCGAAAAAACTCGCGGCCAAAGGCGTCAAGGACATGGTGCGGATTTCCGATGCACGCATGAGCGGTACCGCGTTTGGCGCGATCGTGCTGCATGTGACGCCGGAGTCGGCGATGGGCGGCACGCTGGGGCTGGTGCAGAACGGCGACCGTATCCGGCTTGATGTGCCGGCGCGCAAACTGGAACTGCTGGTCAGTGATGCCGAACTCGCTGCGCGGCGCAAACGCTGGAAGGCGCCGCCGGCGCGCAAGGATGACGGCCGCGGTTACCGCAAACTGTTCATGGACCAGATCACGCAGGCCGATGAGGGCTGCGACTTTACGTTTTTGCAACCCGAAATCACTACACAGGTTCCCCGCAAGCGATGACTCAAAAAAAGAAGACCCGCAGCAGCACTCGAAAGAAAAGTAAAAAAACGTTTAAAAACAATAAGTTAAAGACAAAAGCCGTTGCCAGGAAAAAAGCAGTCAGGAAAACCGTCAAACCCAAAACGCCGCGCGTCGCAGTACGAAATTCACCGATTCATGGCCGCGGCGTGTTTGCGGTGACGGCGATTACCAGAGGCGCACGCATTATCGAGTACACCGGCGAGCGCATGTCGCATGTCGAGGCCGACCGCCGCTATGGTGAACTGCATGACGGTTCTTCGCACACCATGTTGTTTGCCGCCACCGACGAGGTCGTCATCGACGCGACGAAGCGCGGCGGGCCGGCGCGCTGGATCAATCACTCCTGTGCGCCGAATTGCGAGACCAACGAGGAAGAGGGCCGGGTGTTCATCGATGCGATCCGCGCGATCCGGCCGGGACAGGAATTGTTGTACGACTACAACCTGGTGCTGGAGGAGCGGCACACGGCGAAACAGAAGCGTGAGCATCCCTGTCATTGCGGCGCGCGCAAATGCCGCCACACGCTGCTCGGCAATAAATAGTCGCAAGTAGCGGGTAATAAGAAACGCTGATTGGGACGGTGGAAAACCGCGGTTGCTCAGCCGCGGGTGTTTTTCTCGGGATGTCCCCCAAGGGGACTTCTTTCAGGGCGCCCCCCAAGGGGACTTCTTTCAGGGCGCAATGCGCGCACCTGACGCGACGCAAAAATGGTACCGTGGTTGATGTGCGCTTCGTGGTTGGCCTCAATGTGGTCGAGGTCGTAGAGATAGTTGACCATGAAGCCGGCGCCGTTGCGCAGTCCTTTTTCTGAGACATCCCCCAGCCAGCGCACGTGTTCGATGCAGGCGCCGTTGCCCAGATGGAAGCGGGCGACCGGATCCGCGGGGCGGCCAGCGCCGTTTTTGGCTTCGAACAGATAAGTGGCCAGCAGATTCTGCAGTCGCGGACGCAGTTGCGCATTGTTTGCTTCGTCAGCCTGCCATCCCGCTTGCACAAGCAGCTGCAGTTCAGGCGCAGCAGGATGCGTATTTTTCAGCCACGACATGAAGCCCGGTACCGGAGACAGCGTCACAAAATTGCGCAGTTGCGGGAAATTGCGTTTCAGATCGGCGGCGACCTGCTTGATCAGGAAGTTGCCGAAGGACACGCCTTTCAACGCCTTCTGGCAGTTTGAAATCGAGTAGAACACGGCGGTGCGCGCCCCCTTGATATCCAGCGGCGCCCGGCCGTCAGCCAGCAGCGGGGCGATGGCGTCCGGAATGTCCTCGGTCAGCGCAACTTCGACGAAAATCAACGGATCGTCGGCGAGCGTTGGATGAAAAAATGCAAAACATTTGCGGTCCGGCGGATCGAGGCGACGGCGCAGATCACTCCAGCCGGAGATTTCATGCACGGCTTCGTAACGGATGATTTTTTCAAGCACCACCGCCGGTGTATGCCAGTCGATCGGGCGCAGTTGCAAAAAGCCGCGGTTGAACCACGAGTGGAACAGGTGTTCGAAGTCGGCATCGACTTCAGCGAGGGCGGGGTGCTCGCGCAGCAGTTCGAGCACGTCCTCGCGCATGCGCAACAGGCCCGCGGTACCGCTGGGTGCAAAATTGAGACGACGCAGTACTTCCTGGCGGCTGGATTCCGATGCGGCATGCAATTGCCGGGCAGCGGCCGGACCCGGGTTTGCGGTGTAGCGACGAATTGCAGCTTCAAGTCGAGTACTGTCTACCGAGAAACGCGTCGCGAGTTCCAGCAGGAAATCCAGTTTGCCCTGCGGCGGCAGCGCCGAGTAGCGTTCAAGTATGCGTCGCGCCAGCGAGGCGCCGGAAGCTTCGCCGAGTTCGGAACGCAGGGTTTCGCAGGCCTTGGCCAGCCATTGCTGGAGGCGGCGCTCGCGCAGCGTGCGTCCGCGACGGGCGAGACCATGCCAGAGGCGAGCGATCATGCCGCCCGCCTCCGACCGGATGACTACATCATCAGTTCTCGACTTTTGCACCGGACGCCTTGACGACCTTGCCCCAGGTTTCGATTTCAGAACGGATGAATTTCTGGAACTCGGCCGGGCTTTGACCGCCTGCGGTAGCGCCCAGCGCTTCCCAGATTTTTTTGATGTCGGGCTGCGCCATGACCTTGATGGTGGACTGGTACATGCGGTCGATTATCGGTTGTGGCGTGCCCTTGATACCCCACAGCGCGTACCAGGTGGTGACGTCCATGTTGACACCGGATTCCTGCAGCGTCGGCACGTCAGGCAGCAATTCCGCGCGTTTGGCCGTGGCCACGGCCAGTGCGCGTACCCGGTTGGCCTTGATGTTCGGTGCAGCGGTTCCCATGCCGTCGAAGGCCATGTCGACTTCACCGCCGATCAGTGCCGGCATCAGCGGTCCCGCTCCCTTGAACGGCACGTGGACGAGTTTGGTGCCGGTGCTGATATTGAACAACTCACCGTTCATGTGGTGCGTGGTGCCGAAACCGGCGGAACCGAAATTGATCTTGCCCGGACTTTTCTTGTCGAGCGCGATCAGTTCCTTGATCGAACGCGCCGGAATCGACGGATGCACCACCACCGCACTTGGCACGTAGGCAGCGACAGTAACCGGAACGAAGTCGCGCTCCAGGCTGTAGCTCAGTTTGCGGTACAGGGTTTCCGCGATGGTGTGATGTACGGCGCCCATGAACCAGGTATAGCCGTCGCCGTTTGCACGCGAAGCGGTGCCCGCGCCCAATGTGCCCCCGGCGCCGCCGAGATTCTCGATCAGTATCTGCTGGCCGAACTCGGCGTTGAGTTTGGCTGCAAGAGGGCGGGCAAAAGCGTCCGTGCCGCCGCCGGCAGGGAATGGATTGATGATGCGTACTGCCCGTGTCGGCCAGTTTTGCGCCGAGGCCGCAGTGGACACCGCCGCTGTGGTCAGTGCGAGTAAGCCTATTGCCAGCATTTTCCGGTTGTTCTCCAACATGATCTCCTCCGATCTGATTTCGGTATGTGGGGGCTCATTTTATGGAACTTGTCCGGGCTTGTATATCGCCAGTCTATGTTGTGAGGGCCTCTTTTGGCATCCGTTGCGCCCGCGGCACATCCCCCGAAGGGCAGGATCTGTCGGTAGTCCTCAGTCGAAGCGTATCCTGAACAGGATGTCGCCAGCGCTCTCCGCGCCGGCAGTTCCGCGCAGCCGCCAGCGCTCGGAAGGTAGTTGATTCGTACCAGGCCGTCGGCAGCGACTGACAATCTGTTCGCGGCGCTTGCTTTCAGCGGGACTTTCGGCGATGACGCCGGTGATCTTGATGCTGGCCGATGCAACCTGTGTCTGCTGTCCTGGATCAACGCGCAGCCTGACCACGCTTTCTTCATTGTTCCGGTCCAGTGCAACCTCGACCTGCGGCGAGAAATAACCTTCGGTGGCCAGCAGCTGGCGGGCGCCTTCCGCTGTTAGTGAGGTGATCCTTTGCGGCAGCAGCGCATCAACTTCCGGGCGGTTACGGTAGCGGTAGATATCCAGATGCTGCTCCAGCAGTTTGCGCACGTTGCCCGGGGCATCCAGCACAATGCGCCAGCGCAACGGTGACTCCTGCGCGCCAGCCGCAACCAGCCATACCGACAGAACCAGAAAGGCGGCGATGCGGCAAGTGAGATGGCGGAACGTCATTGCTGATTGGAAAAGCGGGGGGGGTGCGCGGTGGTTTGTCCGGGAAAATCTGTTGCTGCAGCAACCGGACCGGAATTGTCAATCCTCGCGGTTGCGCATCCAGTCAGCCGTACCGAAAAAAGCTTTGAGCAGTGCGCCGCGCAAGGGTTCAGCCATTCCTGTATCTTCCATCGCCTGCAGCATGCAGGCCAGCCAGGCATCGCGCTCAGAGACGCCAATGGAATAAGGCAGATGCCGTGCGCGCAGGGCCGGATGGCCGTATTTTTCGACATACAGCGGCGGGCCGCCGAGCCAGCCGGAGAGGAAGAGGTGGAGTTTTTCGCGGGAGCCGGCGAGATCCTGCGGATGCAGCTTGCGGATGCCGTGGTATTCCGGCGCCTCATCCATCAGGCCGTAAAAACGGTCGACGAGGCGCCGCAGGCCGGGGTCGCCGCCGAGCAGGCGGTACGGCGTGTCGTCTGCCGGCGCCGGACTGACCATGACCTCAGGCGGCGGTGGCCTGCTCGGATCGGCTGGCGCGTTTGCGCTCGTGTTCGTTCAGGTAGCGCTTGCGGATACGAATCGACTTCGGCGTGATTTCA
>JAKFUJ010000280.1 GCA_021732805.1 Betaproteobacteria bacterium
GTTGCGCCGGTGCGCCGGCGTAAACATGGCCAACGGGTATGTACGCGGCGTGGCCCGGTTCCACTGCCAGCGAAATGCCGACCAGCTCTGCCATCATCGGATCAAGGCTGGTGGTTTCGGTATCGACCGCGGTCAGTTCCGCCGCTTCGATGCGTGACAGCCAGACATCCAGTGCGGCTTCGGTCAGCACGGTTTCGTAATTGCGCGGATACTGTGGCGCAGTTTCCGTTGCCGCCACCGCAGGCGCCTGCACTCGATCCTCAATCCTCGATCCTCGATCCTGTATTCCCGATCCTCGATCCTCGATCCCCGATCCTGCTTGATCCAGTTCGCGCCGCCAGGTCCTGAATTCGAAACGTTCGAACAGTTCAACGAGTTTGGCCTTGTCCTGCGCCTGCGGCGCCAGGTCCTGCAACTGCACCGGCAGTTCAACGTCGCATTTGATGGTCAGCAGTGCGCGCGCCTGCGGCAGCCAGTCCAGCGCATCGCGCAGATTCTGTCCGACCGCGCCGCCGATGTCCGCCGCGTTTTGGACGATATTGTCCAGCGTGCCGTACTGGGTCAGCCATTTCACCGCGGTCTTCGGGCCGACCTTGGACACACCCGGCACATTGTCGACGCTGTCACCGATCAATGTCAGATAGTCGATGATGCGCTCCGGCGGCACACCGAATTTTTTTTCGACACCGGCGACATCCAGCGTCTCGTTCGACATGGTATTGACCAGCGTCACCTGCTCTGTCACCAGTTGCGTGATGTCCTTGTCGCCGGTGGAAATCACCACGCGCAGGCCCGCCTGTTCGGCCTGCCGCGCCAGCGTGCCGATCACATCATCGGCTTCGACGCCGCCGACTTCGATCAATGGCCAGCCCATCGCGGTGATGGCTTCCTTCAGCGGCGCGATCTGCGATGCAAGGTCATCGGGCATCGGCGGCCGGTTGGCCTTGTATTCAGGATACAGATCGTCGCGGAAAGTTTTGCCCTTGGCATCAAACACGCAGGCGCTGTATTCCGCCGGCACGTCCTTGTGCAGCTTGCGCAGCATGTTGAGCACGCCGTAGATGGCATTGGTGGGTTCGCCGCGGCTGTTGCTCAGGTCGCGTATCGCATGAAACGCGCGGTACAGATAGGAAGAGCCGTCGACGAGGAGCAGGGTTTTCATGCAGGGCCCGGGTCAGTCAGTGCGGCAACGCCGTGTTGCCGCTGGATGAGGCCGGAATTATCGCAGAGTTCACGCAATCTCCTGCCGCGCCAGCTTTCAAAACGCCGGCGAAAGCCGGATAATGATCGTTACTGGAGCCTTCATCATGCGACCTGCATCAACCCGGATTATTCTGACCCTGATCGCTTTTGCAGCGGCCGTCGCCATCACGCAGCCGGCGATGGCGCAGCAAAACAAAAAGTCCACGGCGCAACCGATTCCCGAACCACCGCCTCCGCCGCCCGGTTTTGAACTCGACCCCGGGGCCGAACCACAGGTCACCATCCGCAAACGCGGCGAAGAGACCGTCGAGGAATACCGCATTGCCGGCAAGCTCTACATGATGAAAGTCACGCCGGCAGGCGGCGGACCGTCGTATTACCTGATCGACGAACGCGGTGACGGCAAGTTCGCGCGGCAGGAAGGCCCCGGGCCAGGCGTACGGCCGCCGATGTGGGTGATTCATTCCTGGTAGTACTTGCCCCGATGCCGGAACGTTTTTCGGCATTACCGCCATTGCTTCCCGGTTTCCTTTTCGCGATTCACCACGATGTCCGTTTTCACCAAGGTAAGCCCTGAAGAGCTGCGCCGCTGGCTGCAGGATTACGCCGTCGGCGAGCTGGAGGAGTTGCAAGGCATCAGCGCCGGCATCGAAAACACCAATTACTTCGTCACCACCAGCGGCGGACGTTATGTGCTGACGCTGTTCGAGAAACTGACGGCGCAGGAACTGCCGTTTTACCTGAACCTGATGGCGCACCTCGCCGAACAAGGCGTGCCCAGCGCCCATCCGCTGGCCAATCGCGACGGCGCTTATCTCGGCCAACTCAACGGCAAACCCGCTGCGCTGGTCGCGTGCCTCGAAGGCGCCGACATCACCGCGCCGACAGCCGCGCAATGTGCCGCGGTCGGCGCCTTGCTCGCGCAACTGCATCTCGCCGGCCAATCGTATCCGGCAAAAATGGACAATCCGCGCGGACCGAAATGGTGGTCGGCAGTGCTGCCCGAGATACTGCCGTTCCTGCCCGGAAACGAGGCTGCATTGTTGAAGGACGAAGTGCGCTTCCAGTCGCAATACCGCTTTTCGGATTTGCCGCGCGGCGTAATTCATGCCGACCTGTTCCGCGACAATGTGCTGTTTGACGGCGACCGCATCGCCGGCGTCATCGATTTTTATTTCGCCTGCACCGATGTACTGCTCTACGACATCGCCATCGCCGTCAACGACTGGTGCATCACCGCCGACGGCGACCTCATCGAGCCGCTGGCACGCGCCTTTCTCGACGGTTACGCCGCAGTGCGACCGTACACGCCGGTTGAACGCAGCGCATGGCAGGTGATGCTGCGCGCCGCGGCTTTGCGTTTCTGGGTATCGCGACTTTACGATTTTCATCTGCCGCGCGCCGGAGAGCTGACCCATGCCAAGGATCCGGGCCATTTCCGCCGCATCCTCGAACTGCGCATCCTCGACGATGATGTGCTGGCGGCACTCGACGACTGAACGCCGCGCCGGCATGGCTATAATCCGTGGAATGGAGGTAAACACATGCAGATACGCGCCGTAGCCGCTGCTCAGGGCTGGCAATGGGTGGTGGAGGGTTTCAGGATATTCCGCAAACAGCCGCTGACCTGGATTGCATTGGTCGTGGTCATGGCGGTGATCTGGATCGCTTCGCTGATGGTGCCCGTGATCGGACCGCTGGCGATCAATCTGGTGTCGCCGGTGTTTTTCGCGGGACTGATGATGGCTTGCCGCACCACCGACGAAGACGCTGAGCCCGAGTTCAGCCAGCTGTTCGCAGCATTCAAAACCCACGCCAGTCCCCTGGTCACCATCGGCGGCGCTTATCTTGCCGGCAACATCATTGCCGTCGGCGTCGTGTTCGGCGTCGCGGGCGGTGCGGCATTGCCGGCATTGATGGGCAAAACCGCCGACATCGAAGCCATGCGTGCCGCCGTGAGCGGCTTGTTGCTGGGCATGGCGGTCGGCATGGCGGTGTTTGTACCGGTGCTGATGGCGGTGTGGTTTGCGCCGCTGCTGATCGTGTTCCATAACATGCCGCCGGTGGAGGCGATGAAAGCATCGTTTGCCGCATGCTGGCGCAACACGCTGCCGCTGCTGGTGTACGGCGTGGCCACGCTGGTGCTGGGCATCATTGCGTCGATCCCGCTGATGCTCGGATTGATCGTGCTGCTGCCGGTGCTGGTGTGTTCGATTTACGCGAGTTACAAGGACATCTTCCCGGTGGCAGCTGCGGTGCCGGCTGAGACGCCGGAGACTTTGAACCCTTAAAAACTTATTAACATGGATGCGCAGGATTTACAGGATAGAGGCATGTTGCATGTATTTCGTGAATGCTTGATTCATCATGCTCATCCTGTCCATCCTGTTAAATATTTTTTAAGTATTTGTTTTTATTGATTTTTATATGGCGGTCAGCTTGGCGTATTCGAGCATCAGCCACTTCAAACCCGAATCGCGAAAATTCACCTGCACCCGCGCATCATTGCCGCCGCCTTCGGCATTGACGATCACCCCGGCGCCGAATTTGGCATGGGTCACCGCCTGGCCGATGCGCCACGGTGAATTGTGCAAAGGCATCACCGACGCAGTGGAAGCACCGCGGGTACCGGCGCGCGCCGGACCGTACGACGGCGATAGCTGGCGCGCGTAAGCTGAATTGGAAGTCGACGCCTGCCGCACGTGGTTCACCCGCTGCAACAGCGTTTCCGGCAATTCCTGGAAAAACCGCGACGGCACGTTGTAGCGCGTCTGCCCGTGCAGCATGCGGCTTTGCGCCAGCAACAGATACAACCTGCGCCGCGCCCGCGTCAGCGCGACATACATCAGGCGCCGCTCTTCCTCGACGCCGTCGCCTTCGGTCATGCTGTTTTCGTGCGGGAACAGGCCTTCTTCCAGCCCGGTGACAAACACCGCGTGAAATTCCAGACCCTTCGCCGAATGCACCGTCATCAGTTGCAGCGCATCGGCGCCGGCCAGCGCCTGGTGTTCTCCGGCTTCCAGCGCGGCATGCGCGAGGAAGGCGGTCAGGTCGTCCATTTCTGCGGGCGATGCATTTACGCCCGCATCGTTCATCCCTTCGGGTGGCGCTTCTACGCCCGCGTCGTTTATTGTTACTTCAATGGGTGCGCCTTCGGCAGGCACCCAGGTCGCGCGCTCATCGACAAACACCGCCGCGGCATTGATCAATTCATCCAGATTCTCGATACGGTCGGCGCCTTCCTTCTCGTTGCGGTAATGCGCTTTCAGTCCGCTGTGTTCAACCACATGATTGATGACTTCAGGCAGCGGCAGACCGGCGGTGGCGCTGCGCATGGTTTCGATCAGTTTTACGAACGCGGCGATGCTCGCAGCAGCCCTGCCCGACAGGGTGTTGGCGCAGGCTGCCGCCCACAAGCTCATGCCGGCCTCTTTCGCCATGCCCTGCAATTGTTCCAGGCTGCGATTGCCGATGCCGCGCGTCGGAAAATTGATGATGCGCAGCAACGCGCCATCGTCTTCCTGATTGGCGACCAACCGCAGGTACGCCAGTGCGTGTTTGATTTCCTGGCGCTCGAAAAAACGCAGGCCGCCATAGACGCGATAAGGCATGCCTGCCGTGAACAAGGCATGCTCGATGACCCGCGACTGTGCATTGGAACGGTACAACACCGCGATGTTGGCCAGCGCCGTGCCTTCGTTGCGCAGGCTGCGCACTTCATCGACGACATACGCCGCTTCCTCGTAATCCGTGGCGGCCTCGAACACGCGCAGCGGCTCGCCCTTGGCATCCGCCGTCCACAGGCTTTTGCCGAGGCGCTTGCGGTTGTGCGCAATCAGCGCATTGGCGGCGTCGAGGATGTTGCCGTGCGAGCGGTAGTTCTGTTCGAGTTTGATGACTTTTTCGATACGGAAGTCGCGCTGCAGATCCTGCATGTTCGCCGTCGACGCGCCGCGCCAGCCGTAGATCGACTGATCATCGTCGCCGACCGCGAATATCGCGTTGTGCTGCCCGGCCAGCAACTGCAGCCAGCGGTATTGCAGGCGGTTGGTGTCCTGGAATTCGTCGACCAGGATGTGACGGAAACGCCCGGCATAGTGTTCGCGCAGGTGGTCATTGCGCGCCAGCAGTTCATACGAACGCAACAACAACTCGGCAAAATCAACGACGCCCTCGCGCTGACACTGGCGGTCGTACTCGGCATAGAACTCGACCATGCGCCGCGAAAAGTCATCGTACGGCTCAACCTTGTCGGCGCGTTTGCCCTCCTCCTTCTGCGCGGCAATGAACCACTGCGCCTGGCGCGGCGGATAACGCTCTTCGTCCACATTCAGCGCCTTCATCAGGCGTTTAACCAGCGCCAGCTGATCCTGGGTATCAAGGATCTGGAACAGTTGCGGCAAACCCGCTTCGCGGTAATGCGCGCGCAGCATGCGGTTGCACAGCCC
>JAKFUJ010000034.1 GCA_021732805.1 Betaproteobacteria bacterium
TCATCCGGTCCACCACATACGTCAGACCTGAACTGCCTTCGGTCAGGTACGGCGTGTCGATCTGCGAGATGTTGCCGAGGCAGATGACCTTGGTGCCGGGCCCGGCGCGGGTGATCAGGGTTTTCATCTGTTTCGGCGTCAGATTCTGCGCCTCGTCGATCACCAGGAACTTGTTGAGGAAAGTGCGGCCGCGCATGAAATTCAGCGACTTGACCTTGATGCGCGAGCGGATCAGGTCGCGGGTTGCGGCACGCCCCCATTCACCGGCTTCGTCGTCGGTCTTGTTGAGCACGTCGAGATTGTCTTCGAGCGCCCCCATCCACGGATTCATTTTTTCTTCCTCGGTTCCGGGCAGGAAACCGATGTCTTCGCCGACCGGCACGGTGACGCGGGTAAAAATGATTTCCGAGAACAGTTTTTCTTCCAGCGTCTGCGCCAGTCCCGCGGCCAGTGTCATCAATGTCTTGCCGCTGCCGGCTTGGCCGAGCAGGGTGATGAAATCGATATCAGGGTTCAGCAACGCATTCATCGCAAAATTCTGCTCGCGGTTGCGCGCGGTGATACCCCATACACTGTTGCGCTGGTGGGTGTGGTCTTTCAGCGTTTGCAGGATGGCGGTCTTGCCGCTGACTTCACGCACCTGTGCCTGAAACGGCTGGTCGCCTTCCAGGTAAACAAACTGATTGACCAGCAGGCTGCGGCATAACGGACCGTGCACGCGGTAGTAAGTGTGCCCGGCCTGTTGCCAGGATTCCATGTCCTTGCCGTGGGTGTCCCAGAATTCCACGGGCAGCGCGCAGATGCCGGTGTAGAGCAGGTCGGTGTCTTCGAGAACCTTGTCATTGAAATAGTCCTCGGCAGCCAGGCCCAGCGCGCGCGCCTTGATGCGCATGTTGATGTCCTTGGACACCAGAATGACCTGCCGTTTGGTATGGGTTTCCTGCAGGTGTTTGACCACGCCGATGATCTGGTTGTCGGCCTTGCCGCTGGGCAGGCTCGCCGGCAAAACGCTGTTGATGGCTTCGGTCTGCAGGAATACCCGTCCCTTGGCCGCCTTGTCGCCGTGCAGTTCCAGCGGGATGCCGCCGGTGATGTCGCCCTGCAGAGCGCCGACCAGTTCATCGAGATAACGGCTGGCTTGACGGGCGTTGCGCGAGACTTCCGACATCCCTTTTTTGTTGCCGTCGAGTTCTTCCAGCGTGGCCATAGGGATGAACAGATCGTGTTCCTCGAAACGGAACAGGCTGGTCGGATCGTGCATCAGCACATTGGTATCCAGCACGAACATCTTGGTGGCAGCAGTGGCGATGCGGGTGACAACGGCGGACGAATGTGCAGCCTTGCGTTGAATCATGGGCCTCCAGGGGGTCGGGATGAAGGAACAGAAACGGGCGCCCGGGAGGTCAGGTCAGGGTTTTTACGAATTCCAGCACCTCCTGTGCATGCCCGGGTACTTTGACGCCGCGCCACTCGCGGGGGATCAAACCGTCACGGTCTATTACAAAAGTGCTGCGCTGGATGCCGCGCACTTTCTTGCCGTACATGTTCTTCATCTTGATTACATCGAACAGCTTGCAGGCGATTTCGTCAGCATCGCTCAACAGGTCGAACGGAAAGGCCATCTTGGCCTTGAAGTTTTCGTGCGACTTCAGACTGTCGCGTGAAATGCCGTATACCGCACAACCGGCCTTGACGAACTGCGCATGCAGATCGCGAAACTGCTGACCTTCGGTGGTGCAGCCGGGTGTGTTGTCTTTGGGGTAGAAGTAGAGGACGACGGTCTGGCCGCGCAGGGCGTCCAGCTGGAAGGTCTTGCCCCCCGTCGCGGGGAGTTCGAAATCAGGTGCGGGCTGATCCGGCACGCTTGCGAGTCTGTAGGTACGGTAGTTAACTTGTTTGTATCTTGGCCCAATTTTTCATCCGGCGCAACATTCTGTTCCAGCAGTCACATTAAAGATGGAAAAACATCAATGTCATCTGCCGGACTTATTACGGTCATGACTGCGGCAAACAACAATCTTGAGCAGAGATGCCGGAGAGCACATCGCGGGCGAGCTGCGTCATCGCGTCGGATGAATTATCCGCCAGTGAGAAACGCAGCGCCTGCGGCAGTTGCGGATAGTGATTGTTGATGGCGCGGGTGTAGGCCGGATCGTAATGTCTGACCAGCAATTCTTCGGTCAACTGATCCCACGCCTGATTGCGCGCCAATCCCTGCCAGTCATCGATGACGGCGCTGCCATGGAGCTGGCGCAGGCAATCCAGCTGGCCATTGAGCAACGCAGTGTCATGCAAAAAATGCGCGTAATCATCCTTGAGCAGGGCGACACGCACGGCCATCGGCGCTTCGACGACGATGCACGCGCTTTGCCACATGATGTCGATCAGCGCTTCCGGCACGCGCAGATTACCGATTTTTTTGCTTTCGGATTCGACAAACACCGGCCGCTTCGGGTCGAGTTGTCCAAGTGCGCGCCAGACCCTGCTCTCGAATAGTTTTTGCGGCGGTTGCGGTGCGTCGGGCAGATTGCCCAGCACCGAACCTCGATGAGCCGCCAACTCCTCCAGGTCAAGCACCTGCGCACCCTGATTGCTCAGTGCCCGCAACAACCGGCTTTTACCGGTGCCGGTCATGCCGCAGACCGCGTGCCAGCTGAAGCGTGCGGGCATGATCAGCAGTTCGTCGATAACCGCGCGGCGATAGGCTTTATAGCCGCCATCCAGACGCCCGACCGGCCAGCCGATCTGCGCCAGTACATGGGCGAGGGCGCTGCTGCGGCCGCCGCCGCGCCAGCAATACACCAGTGGTCGCCAGTCACGGGGATGATCAAGGAAATGCTGCTGCAGATGCCGCGCGATATTGGCGCTGACCAGGGCCGCGCCGATTTTTTTGGCGTCGAATGAAGAAGTCTGCTTGTAGAGCGTGCCGACCTGTGCGCGCTCGAGATTGTTCAGTACAGGGTAATTGACTGCGCCGGGAATGTGGTCTTCTGCAAATTCATCCTCGGAACGCACATCAATGATTTCGTCAAACTGGTCGAGCTGTGTAATCGATACCGCTCTGGTCGTGCGCTCTTTTTTGACGTTGTGCTGCGCGGCGCGCTGATCCGGGCTGCATGAAATTTTTACTTCTGGCATGATGCACCATTATCGCATTCCAACCCGCTGCAGCGCAGCCCTCTTTCCCTTCATCCCATCATGAACAAATCCATCGATCCCGCAGCCCTGCGTCTGACCCAGTTCTCGCACGGCGGTGGATGAGGCTGCAAACTGACGCCAGCGTTGCTGAGCGAAGTTCTGGCCAATTCCCCTGCGACCCGCGTGTTCAAGGACCTGCTGGTCGGCACTGAGTCGAGTGACGATGCGGCGGTGTATCGCATCAACGAATCGCAGGCGATCATTGCGACGACGGATTTTTTCATGCCCATCGTCGACGATCCCCATGATTTCGGACGCATCGCCGCGACCAACGCCATTTCCGATGTGTATGCGATGGGCGGCAAGCCGTTCCTGGCGCTGGCATTGCTCGGCATTCCCGTGGGCAAGATCCCGATGGCCGCAGCGCAGCGCATCGTCGCCGGCGGCCAGTCGGTATGCCAGTCCATCGGCATTCCGATCGCCGGCGGCCATTCCATCGATTCGCCCGAACCGATTTACGGGCTGGTTGCACTGGGGCTGGTGCATCCGGACAAAATCAAACGCAATGATCGCGCGCAGGACGGCGATGTGCTGATCCTCGGCAAAGGCCTGGGCGTCGGCATCATGAGCGCAGCGATGAAAAAAGGCGAACTGGGCGACAAGGCCTATGCGCAGATGCTGGAATCCGCGACCCGGCTCAATACGCCGGGTGTTGCACTCGCCGACATGCCCGATGTGCATGCGTTGACCGATGTCACCGGTTTTGGCCTGCTCGGCCATCTGCTGGAAATCTGCCGCGGCTCGGGGTTGGCTGCTGAAATGCAATGGTCACAGATCCCGATACTCTCGGCGGCGCGTCATCTGCTTGCCGCAGGTTATGTCACCGGCGCATCGGAGCGTAACTGGAGCAGTTACAGCGCACAGGTCACCATGCCTGCCGGAGACACCACGCTGCAGCGACGCATGCTGACCGATCCGCAGACCAGCGGTGGTTTGCTGGTGGCTTGTTCGAAAGCTGCCGTACCCGCAGTGCTGGAAATTTTCAGGAAAGAAGGATTTGCTGATGCCGCCGTCATCGGTCACCTGAGTCATGGCGCGCCCATGATAAATGTCATATAAGTAATTGATTTAATTGTTATTTTAGCAACGGCGTCAAAGCTTTCCACACGGTATCGAGGATGACTGGCTGGGCTGCAGCCGTTGGATGCAGATTGTCGGGCAGGAAATAATCGCGTTTATCGGCAAAACCATCGAGCAGGAACGGCACCAGCGCGACCCGCTTGGTTTTGGCCAGATCACGGAACGTGTCCTGGAACTTTTCGGTGTAAGTCTGGCCGTAGTTGGGTGGTATTTGCATTCCGACCAGAATAACCCGTGATTTCGCGCGCTGCGCGGCATCAATCATTTTTGCAAGATTGCGGCGCATGGCATCGAGATCACTGCCGCGCAGCGCATCATTGGCGCCCAGGGCAAGAATGACAATGGCGGGGCGATGCGTACGCAGTGCGTTGTCGATGCGACTGACGCCACCCAGCGTGGTTTCGCCGCTGATGCTGGCGTTGGCGACCGTATAATCCGGATGTTTTTCACGCAGGCGCCGGGCCAGCAACTGCGGCCAGTCTTCGCCGCGTGCGAGTCCGTAACCGGCGGACAGGCTGTCGCCAAACACGAGTATGGTTGCCGCGCTTGCCGCATTGGCCGCGAGGGCGCCGCTCAGCACAAGTATCAGTCCAACAAACAGGAAACGCAGGCGAATCAGCATGAGCAATCAGCTTCCACGGAAAAAAACGGATATCGCAGTCCGGGTGGCGCAACTGAGCAAACAGGTTACCACCGGCGATTCTGAATTGACCATTCTGCGCGGCGTGAGTTTCAGCATCGTTGCGGGAGAAGCGGTGGCGGTGGTCGGCGCATCGGGATCGGGCAAGTCTACATTACTGGGATTGCTGGCAGGACTGGATACGCCGAGCGCCGGCACCGTGCATGTGGACGGAGAGGATCTGTTTGCACTGGATGAAGACGGCCGTGCCGCATTGCGCGCGCGACTGCTGGGCTTCGTGTTCCAGTCGTTCAATCTGCTGCCGGCAATGACCGCGCTGGAAAACGTGATGCTGCCGCTGGAACTGGCCGGCGATGCGCAGGCGGAAGAGGCTGCGCGCGGGCTTCTGGATCGTGTCGGCCTTGCAGCACGGCTCAATCATTATCCGAAACAACTCTCGGGCGGCGAGCAGCAACGCGTCGCCATCGCGCGCGCGTTCGTGACCAAGCCGTCCCTGCTGCTGGCCGATGAGCCTACCGGCAATCTGGATGCCGCCACCGGCGCCGGAATCATCGAACTGATGTTTGAATTGAACCGCGAGCGCGGCGCCACACTGATTCTGGTGACCCATGATGCCGAACTGTCGCAGCGTTGCGGCCGTGTGTTGCAACTGGCCGGCGGAGTGCTGCAATAGTGGGCTGGTTATTGATGTTTTCCAAAAACATGACAGC
>JAKFUJ010000376.1 GCA_021732805.1 Betaproteobacteria bacterium
ACAGCATGGCGACCCGCGAATCACGATTCGCCCAGCCGCGGTTCAGCGCCTCGGTCATGTCGGCATGGGCGAGGCTGGCGACTCGCATTGGGACACCGAGTTCGCGACCGAGTTCTGTAGCCAGCGCGACATCTTTCAACGCCAGTTTCAGCGCGAAATCCGGCGGGTCGAAGCTGCCCTGCAGGAACTGTCTGCCCAGCCGGTCGAAGGTGCGTTGACGCCCGAGCGAACACTGGCGCACGGCAGCCCACAGCGCCAGCGGATCGACGCCGGCCTTGACGCCGACGGTGAACACCTCGGCCAGCGCGGTCTGAATCGCGTAGCCGGCGCAGTTATGCACCAGCTTGGCGACGGTGCCGGCGCCGATGGCGCCGATGTAGATGACCTGGTCGCCGATGGCATCGAGTACTTTGCGGTTGGTATTGAATATTTCTTCGTCGCCGCCGACCAGCAGCGCCATCTTGCCCGACTTCGCGCCGTGCGGGCCGCCTGATACCGGCGCATCGAGCATGCTGATGCCGTGTTCGGCGCAGCGTGCCGACAGCGCGCGCACCACGGTCGGTGAATTGGTGGTGAGATCGAACCATACGCTGCCGCGTTTCATCGAGGCCATCAGGTCGGCGCCGACGGCTTCGGCTTCGCGCGGGCCGGGCAGGGAGGTCAGCACCACGTCAACTGCCTTGCCCAGTGTTTGCACATCAGCGGCCCATGTGGCGCCGGCAGCGAGTTGCGGTTTGGCGGCGTCGGACAGCAGGTCATGAACAACGAGATCGAAGCCCGCCTTGCGCAGGTTGAGCGCCATCGCACCGCCCATGGTGCCGAGTCCGATGAATCCGACTTTCATATGCGTGCTCCGGTGGCAGAAATGACTCCGCCATGGTCGTGCTGCACCATGGCGGCAGGGGGTGGCGCGAGGCTCGCTGCAGCGGCCTTATTGCAGCGGCGAGAACGCCGAAGGCATCACGATCTTGTTTTCCTGGGCGACCAGCACGGCATCCGCCATGCCCTCCTTCTTGGCGACAGCGGACGGCGGCCAGACGCCGGCAGCCACGGCCTTGGCGCGCGATTCGTTGCGTGCATCGAGCGACGGATACGACCAGATGTGGGTGAAGCGGTTGACGCCGCCGACTTCGGCGTACCACAAACCAACCAGCGGGCTGAATTTGATGCGCGCCGGCATCGCGTGTTCCCACACCTTCATGATTTTCGGCAGTTCACCCGGGGCATAGGTATAGGTACGCATTTCAAAATAAGGGCCCATCTTGCCGGGCTTCAGTTCGGGCGAAAATGAAAAGGGAATGAAAATCTCGGTGCGCATGTTGAGCACGAATTCGCCGATTTTCGGCGGCCAGTTGCCGGCAGCGACGGCTTCGCCGCGGATACGCTCGCGTTCCGCCATGTCCTTGTACGGCCAGACATGGATGATCTGGTTCAGCGGACCGATCTCGGTGTGCCAGAAGGCGGCGAGCGGCGACAGTTTTTTGCGCTGTTCGTAGGCTTCGCCAAAACGTTTTTCGACTTCCGGTTGCGATTTGGGTTTGAGGTCGTAGGTGCGCACTTCGTAGATCATGGTTTCCTCCGGAGGGTGGGCGCTGCGTGGAGCGGCGAGTTTACCAGAGGCGGTACGCTTCGCAGGGGGCGCTACAACGCGCGCGCGGTTTCGGTGATCAGTTGACGGAACCAGCGGTGCGCGGGTTGTTTATGCGTGCGTTCATGCCAGTACATCGCAATGCGGGCGTCCGGAACTTCCAGCGGCATGGGCAGCACCTGCAACGGCAGTTGAGCTGCCATGGCTCTGGCCAGCCGCACGGGCAGCGTTGAAATCAGGTTGGATCGCGCCACCGCGTGGGCCAGGGTGTTGGCATTCTGCGCTTGCAGCGCAATGCGCAAACGGGCGCCTCTGGCGGCGACGGCCCTGTCAACGGCTTCAGAAGAAACCTGTGTGCGCGGAAGTTCGATGCGGGCGTGAGCCGCTTCGATGAATTGAGCCGGCGTGATGCGATTTTTCAGATGCGGGTGGTTGAGGCGGGCGATGCATGCGAAGCTGTCCCTGAACAGCAGCTTGAAGCGCAGTAGCGGTGGCGGGGCGGTCAGCCAGCCCAGCCGGATATCGATCTCGCCGCTTTCAAGCCAGTGCGGCGCATGCTCCGGATCGGATGTCCTGAAAGCGATGTCGATGCCCGGCGCGTGAGCCTCGATGTGGGTCATCAGCAACGGCGCCACCAGATACTCCACGAATTCGGGCGACATGATGGTGAAGCGGACGCGGGAGTTTTCCGGCGAAAAGTCCGGAGAGCGGCGCAGCAGATGCTCGGCGCCGGAAAGCAGGGCGCGTATTTCCGGATCGAGTTCGATGGCGCGCGTGGTGGGCGTCATTCCCCCGCGGTTTTTTATCAGCAGTGGATCGTCGAACAGCCGGCGCAGCCGGGCGAGCGCATGGCTCACGGCGGGTTGGGACATTCCGAGCCGCAGCGCCGATTTCGAGACGCTGCGTTCCGACATCAGCGTCGTGAAGCACTGCAGCAGGCCGAAGTCGAGTTCCCGTATATTCATGAAATGAATAATGTTAATCAGTAAATATGTATAGACCGATTATAGGGGCGGATCCAGAATTGCGCATGGACAGTCGCCTGTTTTTCAGGCGCTTGCCGGCCGTACCCGGAAAACCCCCGCAGAGGGGCGCTGGCGGCTGCTGTCGGACGATGAACCGGTCCGGTTCTGACCGATGCGAGAGTCCTTACCGCAAGGAGGAAAAACATGGGCTACTCTTTCCGCTGCAACAGCTTGTTCCCGCTGCTGTGTCTGCTGTTTCTGCTGCCGGTGGCGGCGTTCGCGCAGGGCTGGCCGGCCAAACCGATCCGGCTGGTGGTGCCTTT
Organism: Betaproteobacteria bacterium; assembly: GCA_021732805.1. Classification (GTDB taxonomy): domain Bacteria; phylum Pseudomonadota; class Gammaproteobacteria; order Burkholderiales; family SG8-41. The sequence goes on from JAKFUJ010000376.1 coordinate 2,877, forward strand.
TGCTCCGGGCGGCAATACCGACATCATTGCGCGATCGATTGCGCCGAAGATGAGTCAGGACCTGGGCCAGAATATCCTGATCGACAATCGCGGCGGCGCCGGCAGCACGCTGGGCACCGCAATGGCAGCGAAGTCCCCGCCCGACGGCTATACCGTCGTCATGGTATCCACCGCCCACGTCATCAATCCGGCGGTGCGCAAAACCCTGCCCTATGACTCGATCAGTGATTTCGCCGCGGTGACGCTGATTGCCGACGTGCCGAATGCGCTGGTTGTGCATCCTTCGCTGCCGGTGCGCAATGTCCGGCAACTGGTGGCGCTGGCCAAATCGCGTCCGGGTGAACTCAGTTTCGCAACGCCGGGCCGCGGCACTTCCACGCACCTTGCCGTGGAGATGCTGGCAACGGCTTCGGGCCTGAAAATGCTTCACGTGCCGTACAAGGGTGTCGGTCCCGCCACGGTGGATGTGGTGGCGGGCCAGGCGGACATGATCTTTGCCGCCATGCCCGCGTTCATCCAGTATGTTCGCAGCGGTCGCCTGCGCATGATTGCGCAGGCGACCGCTGCGCGCTCGCCGGTGGCGCCCGATGTGCCCACGATGATCGAACAGGGCTACAAGGATTTCCTGGTGTCCAGCGGATTCGGCATGTTCGCCCCGGCAAAAACCCCGAGGGCGGTGATAGACCGGCTTAACTCGGCCGTGGTCAAGGCGTTGCAGGACCCGGGGGTGCGCTCGGGTCTTGCCAGTCAGGGGGCGATTCCCGTCGGCAACACGCCGGAGGAATACGACGCCTATAACCGCATCGAAATCGAAAAGTGGCGGAAAGTGGCGCAGGCCGCAGGGATAGTGCCCGAATAGGTCATTCACCGGTCGCCGCCAACGGCAATTTTTATCAACAGCTAGAAATACGGGAGCAAGGCATTCATGAGCCGGCAGAAAAAAGTATCGCAACCCCGCAGGATGAAACTCGTTATTGAAAAAGACGTGCAGATTCCGCTGCGCGACGGCACGGTGATCTACGCCGACGTGTTCCGCCCGAATTTCCGCGAACGCGTGCCGGTGATTCTGAATGCCGGACCGTACCAAAAGGACAAGCTATGGATTCCGCCGGCGGACCTTGAGGAAAAAGCGAACCCCCACATGAACTGGGAGACCGCCAATCCCGAGTGGTGGTGTCCGCGCGGTTATGCCTGCGTACGGATCGACATGCGCGGTTCAGGGAAGTCGCCGGGCAAGTCGGACCCGAGCTCCTTCCAGGAAGGGCTTGATACCTATGATGCGATTGAATGGCTCGCCAAACGCGACTGGTGTTCGGGCAATATCGGCATGCTCGGCATTTCCTATCATGCTTCTTCGCAGTGGCGTGCCGCCAACACGCAACCGCCGTCACTGAAGGCGATCATGCCCTGGGAAGGCCGCGCCGATCAGTATCGCGACCAGGCCTACCACGGCGGCATTTTTGCACTGGGTTTCATCGGCAACTGGTGGCTGACGCACACCGCTCATCAACTGCTCGGCAAACCGCGCAGCTACAACCCCGATGCCTTCCATAACGACATGATGTGGCAGTTCATGCGTAACGATCTGGATTCCGAATACTGGCGCTTGAGCAGTGCGCGCTGGGACCAGATCAAGGTGCCGGTGTACAGCGTCGGCAACTGGGGTGGCTTCTCGATGCATTTGCGCGGCAATACCGAAGGCTTCATGAACGCGGCGTCGAAACACAAAAAGCTGCGCATCCACACCGGCTCGCATTTCCATCCCTTCCATGCCGAGGAAGGGCGCATGGACCAGCTACGCTGGTTCGATTACTGGCTGAAGGATATCGACACCGGCATCATGAAAGATCCGCCGGTCAAGCTCGAAATCCGCACCGGCGGCAGCAAGAAACCCTATGCCTTCCGCTTCGAGAATGAATGGCCGCTGAAGCGCACCAAGTGGACAAAACTGTATCTGAAGCCCGAGCGCAAAACGCCGGGCGGGCCGGATGAAGTGGAAGGGCTGCTTGTGAAGTCGGCGCCGAAGCTTACGTCTGAACTGTCGTACACGCCGAGTGGCGTGACCAGCGCGGGTGTCGCCGGCGGCTCGTCACTGTCGACCACCCACGGCAATGTCGGGCGCACCGGCGTGTCCTTCGTCACGCCGCCGATGGCGGAAGACACCGAGGTCACCGGTCCGCTGGTGCTGAACCTGTGGGTGTCGAGCACCTCGGAGGATATGGATATTTTCGTCACCATCCGCAACATCGATGCTCACGGCCATGATGTCTGCGAGGTCGGCCAGCACAGCCAGCCGATTCCCTGTGTGACCAAGGGCTGGCTGCGCGCATCGCATCGCAAGCTCGATGAGAAAAAATCACTGCCGTACCGGCCGTTCCATAGCCATGACGAACGGCAGTGGCTGAAACGCAATGAAGTCGTCGAATGTCGCGTCGAGGTGTGGCCGACCAGCATGGTGTTCAAGAAGGGCCATCAACTGCGCGTCGATATCCAGCCGCGTGACGGCCAGGGCAGCGCGCCGTATACCCACTACCACGGCGATTACAACGCAGGAGCGGTGAACGCGGTGTATGCCGGCGGCAAGACGGCATCGTACCTGATGCTGCCGATTATCCCGGCGAAGCGGGAACGTTGACCCCGGTTCCGGTATCGCGCTTTGGCGCTGATACTTAAAAATATATTTTTAATCAATAGGTTATGTATTTTCGACTTCGGGCGACTTTGGCTGCCATGGCTTGGCGGT
>JAKFUJ010000084.1 GCA_021732805.1 Betaproteobacteria bacterium
CGCCAAGGCCGACTTCGAGATGGTGCTGAAAGCGGCGTGAACGCCTGACACCGATGAAATGCCTGCTCCGTCATTGCGGGGCGGGTATTTCATGTTGCAATACTTCGAAGCAGGTGATGGCGCCGTTTGATACCATCCACCGCTGATTTTCCATGGAACCACAATGAATCCGATCATCATCATCGGCAGCGGCCTCGCGGGTTACAACACGGCGAAGGAACTGCGCAAACTCGACACCGCCACCCCGCTGCTCATCATCGCCGCCGACAGCGGCCCGTTTTATTCCAAGCCGATGCTGTCCAACGCGCTGGCCTCGAAAAAAACGGCCGAAGCCATCGCGCTGAACTCTCCGGAGCAGATGGCGACACAACTGAACGCCAGCGTGCGTGCGCACACCCGTGTTGATGCCATAGACACCGCCGCACATACGCTGCGCATTGGTGAAGAAACACAGGCGTATTCAAAACTGGTGCTGGCGCTGGGCGCCGACCAGATCCGCCTGCCCCTGTCCGGCGATGCAGCCGGCACCATCCTGACCGTCAACGATCTCGACGATTACGCGGGATTTCGCGAAGCCATCAACGGCAAAAACCGCGTCGCCATCATTGGCGCCGGCCTGATCGGCTGCGAATTCGCCAATGATCTCGCCACCGGAGGCTACGGCGTGGACATCATCGACATCGCACCACAGGCGCTGGGCAGGCTGCTGCCGCCGGAAGGCGGCGCACTGCTGCAAGCCAGACTTACGGCACTTGGAGTGCAATGGCATCTCGGCACCAGCGCGCTAAGCGTGGAGCGCAGCGAAAGCGGTTATGCCGTTACCCTGGCTGACGGCAACGTACTGCGGGTCGATGTCGTGCTCTCTGCTGTGGGTCTGAAACCACGGACAGAACTCGCCGCCAGCTCCGGCATTGCGGTCAATCGCGGCATCGTGGCCAATCGTTATCTCGAAACCAGCGCGCCTGATGTGCATGCGCTTGGCGACTGCGCGGAAATCGAAAGCCTGGTGATGCCTTACGTGATGCCGATCATGCATGCCACGCGCGCACTGGCGCAGACGCTGGCCGGCAAACGCACACCGGTCACATTTCCGGCAATGCCGGTGATGGTGAAGACACCCGCCTGCCCGACCATTGTTTCGCCACCCGCAGTCGGCGCCGTGGGTACATGGCAAATCGAAGCCACCGCTGACAGCGTCAAATCATTGTTTGTCGGCGCCGACGGCAAACTGCTCGGCTTTGCATTGAACGGCGCCGCCACTGCCGAGCGCGCCAAACTCGTGCCGCAATTGCCGCCCGTACTTTCCTGAACAATGGCCTGAATCAACGCAGCCAACATCAGCAACCTTGGTAACTACGCGGTTGCTGATACCATTGTCAATCTCTACCGAATACAAGACACCGTTCGGGCTGAGCCTGTCGAAGCCCAGCGCCCTTCTACAGGCTCAGGGCGAACGGGATCAGCGTTTGCACTTTCTTAAAAATTTGCCATTTCCATGTTTCTGCCGCCCGTCACCCGCCTGCTGCTGATCATTAACGTCGCCTTTTTCCTGCTGCAGCAGGTGTTCGGCGATTTGTTGTTGATCTGGTTTGCGCTGTGGCCTTTCAACATGCCTGCCGGATTTGGCGCGCAGTTCCTGCCTTGGCAGGCCATCACTTACGGCTTTCTGCACGGCGGACTGCTGCATCTCGGCTTCAACATGCTGGCGCTGTACATGTTCGGCGGTCAGATCGAACAGGTATTCGGATCACGCCGTTTCATGATTTATTTTCTGGGTTGCGTGTTCTCCGCCGCACTCGCGCAACTGGCAACCCAATCGCTCACCGGCGGTCCGCCGTATCCGACTGTCGGCGCTTCCGGCGGCGTATTCGGCCTGCTGCTGGCTTACGGCCTCATTTTCCCGAAGCGCATGGTCATGCTGATTTTTCCGCCGATCCCCATGCCGGCGTGGCTGTTCGTCACGCTCTACGGTTTGATCGAACTCTATCTCGGCGTCACCGGCACCCAGGCCGGCGTCGCACACTTCGCCCACCTCGGCGGCATGCTCGGCGGTTATATCCTGATCCGCCAGTGGCGGCGAAGAAACTAGTGCGGAATGCAGAGTGATGAGTGCTGAACTGAAATCCGGAAAAAAGGGGATTGCGGTTATGCGATGTGCGAGGTTCCGCTCCGCGTTCATCACTCAACACTCATCACTCCGCACTGAATCACCCGCCCAGCAGCGTTGCAGCACATCGCGGATCCATGTGTGGTCCGCATCCAGCGTTGAGTATTCCAGCGCATCCGTCGCCGCGAGTTCGCTGCGCAACCGGTGCAATCGTGCGGCGCGCACATTGGCATCACGCACGGTGTAACCGTAACGCTGGTAACGATCAAGTTCGATCGCGTTGTCCGCGGCCGGCGCCTCACGCAACCAGAACCATTCCGCAACAAAATCCTGCGCCAGCCGTTCAAGTTCGGCAACCATCGCCGGATCAATCGTCATGGCCAACGCTTCCGGCTGCGGCGTGTCATCCGGTGCCGCGAGCCGCCAGACATGCGCCCATTCCACATCACCTTCAGTGGCATGCAGCTCCACGGCATCGCCATCACGCGTGATGCGGAACAATGCATCCCGCTCATGGTTCAGCACATATCCGGCCCACTCCGCGCGACCGCGCCGCACCAGACCGAACGCCAGTTGCAGCGTGGCATCAGCCGCTGCCCGCACATAACGGTTGGGGGTCGCGGCGCTGTCGATGGCCAGTACGTCTTCAACGTGCTCGGTGATGCTGCCGTTGCTCAATGCCGCGCGGCCCTTGCGACCGGCGGCAACATTGACCCATTCCGCGCTGATCGTCAGTTGCGGAAATTCCTGCGATGCCGCGGCAAACGCCGGAAATGGAATGCCGCCGCTGACCTTGAAGTCATACGACAGCGCATCGGCGCCGTGATGTTCCTCGAATTCGCCGGCAAATACCTCCTCGACCAGCAGCGCCTTGATGCGCGCATCCGCCGCCGGCAGTTGTTCGCTGGCGCCGGTGATGGTCAGTGTGGCGTGTATCAGCAGATCCATGGCTGGACGATTATAGGCCCTCAGCATTCGCAGTTGCTCAACCCTGCGCTAGAATTGCGGCTGATCATGCCCGTCCGTAAACGTCCCGCCGCGCTGAAACTCGCCGATTACTACATGGGTCGCGACCGGCTGCACCGTGACGAACTCACGCGTGAACTGCGCGCCAATGCGCGAGAGACTCTGCGCCGCGTCAACAATCTGCTGCGTCGTGCCGGCATCATGTGCAAAGTGACTTCAGGCTGGCGTCCGGCAGCAATCAATGCCGCGGTACCCGGCGCCGCGAAAAACAGCAAACATCTGCACTGCGTCGCCGTCGACCTCGAAGACCGCAGCGGCACACTCGACGCCTGGTGCATGGAAAATCTCGACGCGCTTGAAGAACTGGGACTATGGCTGGAACATCCCGCCGCCACGCCGGGCTGGTGCCATCTGCAAATCCAGCCACCGCGTTCGGGCAGCCGCGTATTCAATCCTTAAGTAATTGATTTAATTAACTATTTTATCAGTCGTGAAAGGCCACATATTCTTCCAGCGCAATCCGTGACGGCTGGAACGTATTGACCACCGCATTGCCGTCGGCATAACCCATTGCCATGCCGCAGATCACCACCCGGTCATTGCTTAGTCCCAATTCACGCCGCACCACATCCGGATAACTGGCAATCGAGGCTTCGGCGCAGGTATGCAATCCCCGCGCCCGCGCCGCCAGCATGAGGGTCTGCAGGAACATGCCGTAATCCAGCCAGCTGCCTTTTTCCAGTTTGCGGTCGATGGTGAATATCAACCCGGCAGGCGCACCAAAAAAAACGTAATTGCTTGCACGATAGACTTTCGATTTTTCATGATCGCCGCGACCGATGCCCAACATGCCGTAAAGCCCCCAGCCGCATTCACGCCGCCGCTGCAGATAAGGTTCAAACACCGGATCCGTGTAGTAATCGTAATCGCGTTGGTGTCCCGGCTCGTCACTCAGGAACGCCTGTTGTATTGCCGAACCCACGCGTTGCAGCGTCGCTCCCGTCAGCACATGCACCCGCCACGGCTGGATATTCGAACCACTGGGCGCATGACGGCCCAGCCCGACAATATCGCGCAGCACCTGTGGCGGCACCGGATCGGTTTTGTACGCGCGGATCGAACGCCGTGTGCGCGCCGCAGAGAATACATCTGCCGCCGGTTGATTGATGTCGCTCATGCCTCTCTCCGGTTTTCTTTTTCAGTACCTTTACTCGGTCTTGATGCCCGCGTCGCGGATCACCTTGCTCCACACTGCGATTTCACGCGCAAGATATTTGCCGAGGTCGGCGGGAGGACCGGGCCGCGGTTCCGCGCCCTGCGCCAGCAGGCGGTCGCGTGTCTGCGGCTCCTGCAGCAGCGCCGAAACTTCCGCGTTGAGCCGGGCAATGATGGGTTGCGGCGTTATCGCCGCAGTGAACAGTCCAAACCAGCCCACCGCATTGAATCCCGGCACGCCGCTTTCCGCCAGCGTCGGCAATTCAGGAAACACTACCGAACGTTTTGTGCTCGTCATGCCAATGCCGCGTAATTGGCCCTTGCGGATGAACGGCGCCAGCACCAGCACATTGTCGATCGCGGCATCAAGGCGGCCGCCAAGCAGATCCGGTATCACCGCGCCGGTGCCCTTGTACGGAACGTAAAGCATGTCGATGCCCGCGGTCTTTTTCAGCAACTCACCGGCAAGGCGCTGCAACGATCCCGGCGTGGATCCGGCATAACTCAGCTTTCCGGGATTGGCCTTGGCATGGGCAATCAGGTCGGCGACGCTTTGCACCGGCAATTTGGGTTGCACCACCAGAACATAAGGCGAAGTACCGACAAAAGCCACCGGCGCCAGATCCTTCTGCAGATCGAATGGCAATTTGTAGAGCGTGCTGATCGTACCCCAGGAACCCGCAGCCATGATCAGCGTGTAGCCATCGGGCTGGGCATTCACCGCAAGCGTGATGCCGATGATGCCGCTGGCACCCGGCCGGTTATCAACCACCACCTGCTGACCGACACGCTCGGCCAGCCGCGCGGCAACAATACGCCCCATGACATCCGTGCTGCCGCCAGCCGGCAATCCGATCACCATGCGTATTGGTCGCTGCGGATAATTCTGCGCAAGCGCAGAACCGCACACCATCATCAATATGAACAATGCCGCAGTCCGCCGCCAATGGTTGGTCATTATTATTGAGTATTCCCAAAAACATGACAGCCTCGCCAGAGGCATGTTTTTGTCATTATTTATGAAATTTTCAATATTTCCCCCGTGCTGTCGGCAATTTACCATTGAACAATGACGGATACCGGCGGCGATTGACCACCGCCCTGCGCTTCGTCAAACTGCCGGCGCCATCATGACCACGATCACCCGTCGCATCGGAATCTATTTCGCACTGCTCCAGCTTTTTTTCACGCTGGCATGGACGGTCTACATCATTTTCCTGCCACGGCTGGCGGCTGAAGCCGGCATCCCCAAATCGTGGATCCTGTGGATACTGGTCGCTGACCAGCTGGTGTTTGTCATCGCCGACTGGCTGATGGG
>JAKFUJ010000355.1 GCA_021732805.1 Betaproteobacteria bacterium
GGATATCGCGCGCAGGCGCATGAAGGAGATCAAAAATGCGGAATAGTCTCAAGGCATTCAAATCACGGGCGCTGGCCCGTCCTGAAGTGCGGCGTGAATATGAACAGCTGGGGGATGAATTCGCATTTCTGGATGAAATCCTGAAGGCCCGTGCTGCTGCAGGTTTGAGTCAGGCGGAAGTGGCGAAACGCATCGGCACCACACAATCCGCCGTGGCTCGCCTCGAATCCGCGGGCGGCGGACATTCGCCGTCGATCACCACATTGCAGCGTTACGCCTCGGCGCTGGGCTGCAAGTTGCAGGTCCGCCTGATCAAGAATCGGGAAACAGCAGAGCCTGTTGGGCGCGGCCGCGTCAAATCAGCGCGCGCTGGCTGAAGGCAGCAGGGCCGGGTTACTTTTTCGCCACCGGCCTTGCGGCGCTGTTGAACGTGAAATTGTCGTAAGCCATTTCAGCGACGCGGAACCACAGGAACTGGTCGCTGCGGAACTTGAGCCATTGCGCGTAGATGCGCTTGAAGTGCGGGCTTTTTGCCGCGGCCTCGTCGTAGATTTCAAACGCCGCTTTCTGCGCGGCTTCCATGATCGGTTTCGAGAACTGGCGCAGTTGCGCGCCGCCGGCAACCAGCCTTTTCAGCGCATCCGGATTTTTTGCATCGTAGTGCGCGAGCATGTGCACATTGGCCTCGGCGCAGGCGGATTCGAAGATTGAGCGGTAATGTTTGGGCAACGATTCCCATTGCTTGATGTTGACGATGGTCGACAGCTGCGGCCCGCCTTCCCACCAGCCGGGTGAGTAATAGTATTTGGCGACCTTGTGGAAACCAAGTTTCTCGTCGTCGTACGGACCCACCCACTCGGCAGCGTCGATGGTGCCGCGTTCGAGCGCCTGATAAATCTCGCCGCCGGCAATCTGCTGGCCGACCACGCCGAGTTTGGCCAGCACCTGTCCGGCGAGGCCGCTGACGCGCATTTTGAGGCCCTTCAGGTCGGCCAGGGTTTTGATTTCCTTGCGGTACCAGCCGCCCATCTGCACGCCGGTGTTGCCCGACGGAAACTGCACGCAGCCGTATTCCTTGAACAGCCCGGCCATGGCTTCGATGCCGCCGCCGTAATACATCCATGCATTCTGCTGGCGTGCATTCAGTCCGAACGGCACCGCAGTGGCAAACGCAAACGCCGGATCCTTGCCGATGTAGTAATACGGCGCCGTGTGACCGCATTGCACGGTGCCGTTCTGCACCGCATCGAGCACCTGCAGGCCGGGCACCAGTTCACCGGCGGCAAACACGCGAATCTGGAATTTGCCCTCGGTGCCTTCAGTGACGCGTTTTGCCAGCAGTTCGGCGGCGTTGTACAGCGTGTCGAGACTTTTCGGAAAGCTGGAGGCGAGCCGCCACTGGATCACCGGTTGCGCATGCACGATGGCGGGTGCGGCAACCGCGCCCGCCGCAAGCCCGGCACCGGCTTTTTTCAGGAAGGAACGTCTGTGCATGTCATCTCCCCTGGATACTATATAAGTAATTGATTTTAAACAATATTTATGAGTTCTGCATCACTCGCCTGCGAGCGTCATGCCTTCGACCAGCACCGAACCGCACTGGCGCGAACTGCGCCGCGAGACATCATTGCCGATGGCGGCAATGTTTTTGTACATGGTTTTGAGATTGCCGGCGATGGTGATTTCCTGCACCGGATACGCAATCGCGCCGTTCTCGACCCAGAAGCCCGCTGCCCCGCGCGAATAATCCCCCGTCACTGCGTTGACGCCCTGCCCCATCATTTCAGTGACCAGCAGTCCGCTGCCGAGTTTTTTGAGCAGCGCAGCGAAATCCTCGCCGGTGTCTTTCATGATCAGGTTGTGATTGCCGCCGGCGTTGCCGGTGGATTTCATGCCGAGTTTGCGCGCGGAATAACTGGCGAGGAAATAACCCTGCACCACGCCGTCACTGACGATGTCGCGTTCCTTCGTCGCCACGCCTTCCTCATCAAACGCACCGCTGGCGAGCCCCTTGCGGATGAACGGCAGGTCGCTGATCTGCACGCACGGCGCGAATATCTGTTTGCCGAGGCTGTCGGGCAGGAACGATGATTTTCGGTACAGGCTGCCGCCCGAGACCGCGGACACAAAGTGCCCCATCAGGCTGGCCGATACGCCGGCTTCGAACAGCACCGGCACCTGCGCGGTTTTGACTTTGCGCGATTTCAGCCGCGCCACCGCGCGTTCGGCTGCCTTGCGGCCGATCGATTCCGGCGCCGGCAAATCAGCCGGATCGCGAAACGTTTCGTACCAGTCATCGCGCTGCATGCCGTCGCCTTTGCCGGCAATCAGTGAACACGAGATGCCGTGACGCGAGCTCGGATAACCGGCGAGGAAACCATGGGTATTGCCGTAGATGAAATGCGACTGCTGCGTGGAGATCGTGGCGCCCTCGGAATTGGTGATGCGTTTGTCGACGGCAAAACCGGCAGCTTCACAGGCCTTCGCCATTTCGATGGCGCGCTCCACCGGCATGTCCCAGGGATGCAGCAGGTCGAGATCGGGGAATTCGCGCGCCAGCATGTCGGGGTCGGCCAGTCCGGCGCAATCATCCGTCGCGGTATGGCGCGCAATCGCCAGCGCGGCATCAACGGTGTCGCGCACGGCCTGCGGCGCAAAATCCGAACTGCTGGCATGACCGCGCTGTTTGCCGATATAGACGGAAACACCGATGCCTTTGTCGCGGTTGTATTCGATGGTTTCGACCTCACCCTGGCGCGCGGTGACGGTCTGACCATAACCCTCGCTGACTTCGGCGTCGGCGGCAGTGGCGCCGCGGCTTTTGGCGTAGGCCAGCGCGTCAGTCACCAACTGCTGAAGCGCAGCCTTATCGTAGGAAAAGGGATTTGATGCCATGATTTTACGAGGCGCCGGCAACGATTCCGGCGCGAAAGGGCGTTATCATAACAGCTTCAATTTTGCCCTCACCCCCGTGGCGCTCTTGTGGAAAATACCCCTGATTTCGACGATCTGCCGAGTAAAAGCCAGCGCAAGCGCGACATGGACGCGTTGCAGGACATCGGCGAAGAACTGACGCAACTGAACGGGCAACAACTGGCCGGCATCGAACTCCCTGAAAGCCTGCGCGAGGCGGTGCTCGAAGCGCGCGCAATGAAACGCAATGAAGCGCGGCGCCGGCAGATGCAATACGTCGGCAAGCTGATGCGCCAGGTCGATCCGGCGCCGATCCGCGTCAAACTCGACGGCTTTTTGTCGGTTTCTGCGGAGCAGACGGCGCGCCTGCACCACATCGAACGCTGGCGCGAGAGGCTGCTCAGTGATCCGCAGTCGGTGTCGGAATTCATCGCCGAATTTCCGGGCACAGACAGTCAGCAGTTGCGCACGCTGATCCGCAACACCGAACAGGAGCGCGTGCGCGGCAAACCACCGAAACATTTTCGTGCGTTGTTCCAGATGATCCGCGAAGTCAGCGACGCGCGGGACCACGGCAACGAAGCCGCAGGCTGAAGCTATAATCCGCGCCATGTCGAACCCCGCACCACTCATCATCGGCCTCGTTTCCATCAGCGACCGCGCATCCAAAGGCGTTTACCGGGATGAAGGCATCCCGGCACTGGAAGACTGGTTCAAACTGGCGATCAGCGATCCGCAGTGGCGCACGGTGACGCGGCTGATTCCCGACGAACAGCCGGTGATCGAAGCCACGCTGAAGGAACTGGTGGACAAGGAAGGCTGCCATCTGGTGTTGACCACCGGCGGCACCGGGCCGGCGTTGCGTGACGTGACACCCGAGGCCACACTGGCAGTCGCTGACAAAGAAATGCCCGGCTTCGGCGAACAGATGCGTCAGGTCAGTTTGAAATTTGTGCCGACGGCGATCCTGTCGCGGCAGGTCGCAGTGATCCGCAAACAGTGCCTGATCATCAATCTGCCCGGCCAGCCCAAAGCCATCCGCGAAACGCTGGAAGGCCTGAAGGATGAAAACGGCAAACCGCTGGTGCACGGTATTTTTGCCGCGGTGCCCTACTGCATCGATCTGATCGGCGGACCGTACATCGAAACCGTTGATGCCGTGTGCAAGGCGTTCCGGCCGAAATCGGCGATACGGGAAAAACCAAAAACCTGGCCACAGAATACACAGAAAAATCCTTAATTCAATTAACAGGATGGACAGGATTTTCAGGATAAGAGCAGGTTGATCGCCGCATGGGGTTTATCCTGAAAATCCTGTTCATCCTGTAAATTCGTTTTCCGTTTTCGCCATGACAACACTCCTCGAATCCATCGAAATCGAAACCGCGCCCAAGCCCACCGCCACCGTCATCTGGATGCACGGCCTCGGCGCCGACGGTAACGATTTCGTGTCCATCGTCCGGGAACTCGATCTGAAGGGCGCGCCCGGCATCCGCTTCGTGTTTCCGCATGCGCCGGTGCGCCCGGTGACCATCAACAACGGTCATGTGATGCGTGCTTGGTACGACATTTCCTTCGGCGATCTCGAAGGCAACACGCGCAAGGCCGATGAAAAGGGTGTGCGCGAATCACAGGCGCAGATCGGACAACTCATCGCGCGTGAAAACCAGCGAAAAATACCCAGTAAAAACATCGTGCTGGCCGGGTTTTCACAGGGCGGCGCGATAGCCCTGCACACGGGGCTGCGTTATCCCGAAACACTGGCCGGCGTGATGGCGCTGTCGACCTATCTGCCGCTGGCAGACAGTTTTGCGCAGGAAGCAACGCCGGGCAATGCCAAAACGTCCGTATTCATGGCCCATGGCACACAGGATCCCGTGGTGCCGTATGCAATGGGCAGCGCATCCCATGCACGCCTGCAGCAGGCGGGATATGCTGTGGACTGGCATGAATACCCGATGCCGCATTCGGTATGCCTTGAAGAAATCAATGACATCGGACGCTGGCTGGGCAAGGTGCTGGGCTAAAACACTGCGCTGAACAAAATTGCTCTGGGAGGAGCGTCATGAAAATCTTGTCCGGAAAGGGCGTCATCGCCTGCGCCATCACAATCGCCGCCTCAACAGTGGCCGCCGCCGATTACCCGGCGCGCCCGGTACGCATCATCGTTCCCTTCGGCGCCGGCAGCGCCACCGATGTGGTTGCACGCACCATCGGCCAGAATCTCGGTGAAGCGCTGAGTCAGGCCATGGTCATCGACAACCGCGCCGGCGCCAACGGCACCATCGGCGCCGAACTCGCGGCGAAATCACCGAAAGACGGTTACACGCTGCTGATGAGCACCAACACGCCGAGCGCCGCAGCGCCGAGCCTGATGAAAAAAATCAATTACGATCCGGTGAAAGATTTTGCACCGATCGCGCGCATCGGCACCATCGCCTTCGTGCTGGTGGCCAACCAGTCGCTGCCGGCGAAATCGATCAAGGAACTGATCGCGCTCGCCAAACAGCAGCCGGGCAAGCTCACCGCCGGTTCGGGCAGCGCCGGCAGCCTGGTGCCGGTGTTCATGCTGCAGCAGATGGGCGGCATCGAACTCAACCACATTCCCTACAAGAGCATCCCGCCGGCGCTGGCGGACGTGATCGGCGGCCAGATCAACATGGTCTACGCCGACATGGTCACCGGTTCGCC
>JAKFUJ010000223.1 GCA_021732805.1 Betaproteobacteria bacterium
GGTCATCGGCCATGCCCCGCTGCGCAAAGGCAAAAACACCGATGTTGCGGCCATCCTCACCGAACCGGTGAAATCGGGCGACAAATTGATGCTGATGCTGCACAACGAAGCCGGCGGCAGCAAAACCGGCATTTTCGAGTACTACCTTGGCGCCAAGGAAGACGGTCCGGTGCGTGTGGACGGCAAGCTGGTCATGACCGTCATCACCGCGAAGTAATCAATGGTCACCGGTCGAAGGCAGCTCACGCTTCGACCAACCGAGCGGGATCGGGCTATTTTCGATTCCGGGCATTGAAAAATGAAGGGGTCACTAAAGTGACCCCTTCATTTTTTCCTCAGTTCCGCGATCTCGGCTTTATCTGCGTTGAGCGCCTGCCACAACAGCGTCGCTGTAAAACGCGCCGCATTGGCGAGTTCCATCGGTGCAACCTTGTCTCGTGTATCAGCGCCAGTCAGGATATGCCGGATGTTGCACTGCGGACGGTTAAAGCCGGCCACCAGGCGCAGTGCGGGAATCCCGTGGCATGCGAAATTGTAATGATCGGAATTCTGCATCAGTGGTTGATGCGTATTAAGCGCAACACCGGATTGCCCGGCAGCTTGCTGCACAAAAGAATCCAGGCGCGGGAATTCACTGGTCAATGCCGTCAACTCCGTATCACCGCCCACCGTATCGAGATTGATGTTGAGCATGAGCGCATCACGTTCTGATGCGCTCATCCGTTCCAGATACTGGCGCGAACCGGCAAGCGCCCATTCCTCTGCGCTGAACAGGCAAACCTTGAGGCCGTAACGGCATTGCGCAACCAGCGGGGCAATCGCACGCGCGACTGCAAGTACAACTGCGACCCCGGTGGCATTGTCCATCGCACTCTCGGCAAGACTGTGACCGTCCAGATGTGCGCTCAGCACTACGGAGGCCGGGGTCAATCCTGCGATTTCGAGCAGCACCACGCTTGTTTCAGCCGGGTAGTCCTCACCGCGTAAACGAAGACAAACCCGCGCCCGTTCGCTGCCATGAGCCGCCAACCGTGCCGCCGATTCGTAATCCGTGCCCACGGCCGGAATACCGGCCTTGCCATCGCGACCCGAGGAACCCGCCACCGGGCCTGCGACGGGAACTGGATTGGCAATGATATAGCCCGCGGCTCCGCGCTCCATGGCCCAGTTGTATTTACGCCGGCGATGCACATGATCGGTCGCGAACGGGTACTCGTGCCGCACCAGCACAAAGCGCCCCGCAATATCCCGGGCGTTTTTTTCGAATTGCTCCAATGTGCCGCGGCCCAGATCAATGACTTCCGCGGTGACGCCTGCACTGGGAGTCGACTGTGCGCCCAGCAGCGGATTGCAGGCCAAAGGTTGGTCATCAGCAGAATCCAGACGGGTCATAACCGCCTCGGAGTAACGCCAGCCGGCATAGGACACCGGCTCAAGACGTGCGCTTTTATCCATGGCTGCGAGTCGCGACAGCGCGAATTCGCGCGCGCGTTGCTCACCGGGGCTGCCGGCCTGCCGGCCACCACAATCGCAGAGCACGAGAAAATCACTCCACAGTTGTGCATCATCCGCGAGCGCTGCAAGGGCGCTGCCAAGTTTGTCGTTGCTCATGATCAGCCGACGCAGAAGCACCCGCTGCGTGGAAGCAGGCAGGCTTTACTCAACCTTGATGCCGGCATCTTTGACGACCTTGCCCCAGCGCTTGACATCAGATGCAAGGAGCGCCCGGAATTCCTCCGGCGTATTGGTCTTCGGCTCGACTGCAAGCGTCGCGAAACGCTCACGCAGTTCAGTCGAATTCACCGCCGCCACGATCGCGTCATGCAATTTGTCAATGACAGGTCGCGGCACGCCGGCAGGCGCCATGACACCCCACCAGTGCTCAACCACCAGGCCCGAGACGCCGCTTTCGGCAAACGTGGCCACGTTGGGAAACGCGGGCAGGCGCCGGGCGCTGGTCACGCCAAGGATGCGCAGCCGGCCGGATTTCACCTGTGACGCAGCGGTTGCCATCGAAGTAAAGGTTACCGGCACCTGACCGGCGACGACATCGGTCAAAGCCGGCCCGGCGCCTTTATACGGAACGTGGATCAACTGGATGCCGGCATGGCTTTGCAGCAACTCAGCCATCAGGTGCGTGGTCGCGCCGGTGCCGCCGGACGCTATGGTGATCTTGCCGGGCTGGATCTTGGCCAGCGCAATGAAGTCCTTCACGTTCTGCGCCTGCATCGAAACGTTTGCAAACAGGAACATCGGCGATACGCCGATGACGGAGACCGGCGAAAAATCCCTGATCGGATCGTACGGCACCTTGAGATAAATGCTCGGATTGATCGCATGCGGCATGTCGGAAAGAATAATCGTGTAGCCATCAGGCGCTGATTTGGCGGCAATGTTGGTACCTATCATGCTTCCGGCGCCGGGCCGGTTATCGACAATAAACGTCTGTCCGAGCGCGTCGCCGAATTTCTGGCCCAGCGTACGGGCGAGCACGTCCGAGCTGCCCCCCGGTGCATAAGGCACGATAAAACGCACGAATTTAGTGGGGTAAGGCGCAGGCGCTGCACTTTGGGCCGGCGCCACAGGCATCATCATTACCGCCAGAAACCAGACATATCGCCGAATACCCATAATGTCACCCGTTGGTTAAATAGGGGGATCAGTGCTTCCGCTCATAAAAACTGCCTGCGGAATATTCTGGTCTTTTGGACGCCTATAGTGAAGCATTATTTCGTCAGGCTGCTGGCGTTGAAGGGAGCAATTCTGCCACGATATTCTCAGCCAAAGTGATCAAAGCCTTTTTGTTTCAGCGCCAGCGGCAAGCCGTCACCATCGACCACCGCCACGCTGCACGCGCCCGCAGGCGCACGAACCACGCGACCGATGCGCGTCACTTTTGTTCGGGCACGTAATGCAGCGCTTTCCACCGCAGTCTGTTTTGCCGGCGCCGCGGTAAAACACAATTCATAATCGTCACCGCCGGTAATCACTGCCGACTGCGCAACAGTTGATTGCAGATGCCTGCGCAGCAACACCGACACCGGCAACCGTTCGAACGCTACCACCGCGGCCACATTCGAGCGTTCGCAGATATGTCCCAGATCAGCAATCAGCCCGTCGGATATGTCGATTGCGCTGCGCGCCACCCCGCGCAAGGCCAGACCCAGCGCGACGCGGGGCTGCGGCCAATCGAGCCGCTGCATGGCCTGCTTGCGCTCGGCCGGTTTTAATTGGATACGTCTGCTGCGCGCCGCCACCGCCAGCGCCGCATCGCCCAGCGTACCCGACAACCAGATGTCGTCACCCGCTTTTGCGCCATCGCGGCGCAGGGCCTGCCGCGCCGGCACTTCGCCGATGATCTGCACGCAGATGTTCAACGGCCCGCGCGTAGTATCGCCGCCGATCAGGTCTACACCGTGTTTGCGCGCCAGTGCCATGAAGCCTTTGGAGAAGGCCGCCACCCAGCGCGCATCGGCGCGCGGCAAGGCAATGCCCATGGTCGCCCAGCGCGGCATCGCACCCATCGCCGCCATGTCCGACAGGTTCACCGCCAGCGCCTTGTGGCCGACGGATTCGGGATCGGCATCCTTGAAAAAGTGCCGACCGGCAACCAGCATGTCAACGGCCACAGCAAGCAATTGGCCGTTGCCGGCCCTGATCAGCGCGGCATCATCGCCGACGCCGAGCACGGTGCGTTTCGGCGCATGGGTGAAGTACTGGCGGATCAGATCGAATTCGTTCGTCATTTGAGAGCGTATTGTGCCTTGAACCGGGATTACCCGGCATAACATCGGCGTCACGGCGCTTTGGGTGCAAAATGCAGGCTTTTCACAGAACGCCTACGGAAAATCCAGCAATAAAAACCGTATCCGCACTGCATATTGTCCTCTCTGCCGCGTTAACCGCCGGCGTCGTCACAGCACGGCGCACCTTAAGGGTGAATTGTTCCGCTACATGGCCAAGGTCAATATCGTGCATGTGCCGTACAAGGGTACCGGACAATCGGTGAACAACCTCATTGCCGGCCATATCCAGTTCATCTTCGCCGGTATGCCGGTCGCCCTGCCGCATGTAAAAACAGGCCGACGTCAAGGAACGTTTCGCCGGACTCGGCTGGAGCCTCGCGGCACAACGCCGCAGGAATACGCGTCCTTCATCAAATCCGAAATCGACAAGGTGGCGCGCATCGCCAAGGCCATCGGGCTGCAACCGGAATAAATCCACCGCGCCATAAAAAAGGGCCATGTGATGGCCCTTTTTTTCGAGCTGCCGCGGCATCAAATATTCCTGATCCCGCAACGCCGTGCCCGGTATTACTTGTAAAACACGTACTTCGCCTGATAACCGACCTGCTGCTTCGCACCCTGGGTGGATGCATCACAGGTCGCTGCGGGGGCGACACCGCCCTTGGTCTCGATGCGCTGGATGTAGCTGACTCCCGTCATCGCACCCTTGCCCATTGCCGGTTCCGCCTTCACCAGTTGCAACGGAATGTTGCCGGCGCCGCCCGGCGCCACAGCCACCTGTTTGCCGGTCACTTTCGAGCCATCATTGGCTTCCCAGGTCGGTCCACCGTAATACTTGCCGATGGTTTTGTTCTGCATGTCGTTCAGCACAGCGACCGGCACCACAAACGCCCAGGCAAACGCGCCCGGCTTGTCCTTGTTCTCGCGGCATTCGTAGGTGATTTCGCCGACGCCGACGGTTTCCAGCATCACGGTGCTGCCGGCCGGCACGCGCACCGGCTCCGGCAGTGAGGCGTTGTCAACCGCGGCAAAGGCGGCGCCGGCAACAGCCAGCAATACAGCAGCGACTGCGGGTTTCAGCATGGGTTTGAACATGGTGTGTCCTTTTGGGTGGTGTCAGTGGTGGAGTTGCCGAAAGGCGGCCTCTCACTGATCACTACCCGGACACAGCCGCGCCGGATGCGGTTGGCATAAAATATTTCAGTTGGCGGCCGCCACCACGGTACGGCCGACATACAGGATCGGCCCGGTCGGGCGGCCAATCGGCGAACCGGTTTCCGGTTCCAGCGTCAGTTCGAACAGCTGTTCACGCTCCAGCGCCGGCAGGCGGGCGACATCGATCTCAGTCACCCGGTCCGCCGGCACCAGACCCAGTGATGTCGGCGCGCTGGCCCCCTGCGGCTTGGTCCAGAACTGCAACGCTTTCTGCGGCGCGACCTCGGTCTTGCCCAGCGGAATCAGCCGCAGCTTGCCGCCAGCGGCAGCCTCGACGATCCAGCCCGCGTCCTGCTTGTCCGGACTCTGCAGCACCGCCAGATAACGGGTGGCAGGCGCCGGCGCATCGACCGTGCCGGTCAATTGCAAGGCCAGCACCACCGCCACGACCGAAGCGAACGCTGCGCCGAAACGCCAGAAATTCAGCCCTTGCCACCACGACGATGGTTGTGACGGCGACTTCTGCGCCGCCATTGCTCGCTGCAGCGACTGGTCGATGCGCTCCCACACTGCCGGCGACGGCTCGACCGGCGCCAGCATGCGCGTCATCGACAACAACTTGTCCTGCCAGAAATAGACTTCCTGCTGCAAATCGGAGTCACGCACCCGCGTGTGCTCGAATTCGGCCAGATCATCCCCGGC
>JAKFUJ010000233.1 GCA_021732805.1 Betaproteobacteria bacterium
GTTGATCGGCACCAGCTCGTTACGCAAGGCATCGTTAGGCGCGTGCAACGACACCGCCAGCGCAACCGGGCAGGCATCCCGCAGACGATCCATCGCCGGCACCAGCCCGGAAGTCGACAGCGTCAGCCGGCGACGGGAAATACCGTAGGCATGATCATCGAGCATCAACTGCATGGCGGCGACCACGTGATCAAAATTGGCCAGCGGCTCGCCCATGCCCATCATCACCACGTTGGTGATCGGACGCTCCATGCCCAGTGATTCAGAAAGCCCGCGACTGGCATGCCAGAGCTGCCCGACAATTTCAGCCGCGCTCAGATTGCGGTTGAAGCCCTGGCGGCCGGTGGAACAAAACGAACATTCCAGCGCGCAACCCGCCTGAGAAGAGATGCATAACGTACCGCGGTAACGCCGCGCCTGAACGCCGTCTTCAGGCGGTTCATTGTCAATGTCACCCTCGGGAATATAAACGGCTTCGATGGCATTGCCCGTGCCGACATTGAACAGCCACTTGCGCGTGCCGTCAGGCGCCGTTGTATCACGCAGAACTTCGGGACCGGCAATTTCAGCTATAGCGCGAATTTGTTCGCGAAAACTTTTTGATACATCGGTCATCAGACCGAAGTCGCCGACGCCTGCCTGATGCATCCAGCGCATCATCTGGCGGGCGCGAAATGGCTTCTCACCCATGTCGGCACACAGTGTCTCGAACTGGTTGCGGTTCAAGCCCAGCAGATTGAGCGGCATGGTATTACCTTTGAGTGCGATCCAGCTCAGCGCGAATAAACGTCCAGCGTGGGGAAGAAATAGGCCACTTCCACAGCCGCATTCTGCGCTGAATCGGAACCGTGCACGGCATTCGCGTCGATGCTGTCCGCGAAATCGGCGCGGATGGTGCCCTTGTCCGCCTTCTTGGGATCAGTGGCCCCCATCAGGTCGCGATTTTTCTGGATTGCATTTTCGCCTTCCAGCGCCTGGATCATCACCGGCCCGGAAATCATGAAATCCACCAGTTCACCAAAAAACGGACGTTCTTTGTGCACCGCATAAAAACCTTCAGCCTGCCGGCGTGACAAATGGGTCATGCGTGCGGCAACGATGTGCAGGCCGGCCTTCTCAAATCGCGCATAAATCAGGCCGATGACGTTTTTCGCCACGGCGTCGGGTTTGATAATCGAAAGCGTGCGTTCAACTGCCATGAAAATCCCCCAAATTCCAGAGTTAAGAATAACAGGAAAGGATAGCACGATAACGTCTTGAATAAAAGACGTTTACTGGCAAATAACCCTGCTCAGCGCGGCCCCGGACTCGCTCCGGTGCGGCTGCGGCCTCAGGCCGCAGCGCGACGCAACTGCAGGCGCTGCCAGAGATAAATCGGCACGCCGATCGCCAGCCCGATCATGTCGGTGATGATCCCGGGGTGGATCAGGCATATCGCGGCGCCAAACATGACGATGCGCAAGGGCATCGCCAGCTTGCCGCCAAACCAGCCTTCGGTTGAACCGGCGAGGAACCAGACCCCGATCGACGCCGATACAAAGGCCTGTGCGATGGCCGTCCACTCCCCTTGCATCAGCAGCACCGGCGCGTAGAAAAACATGAACGGAATGATGAATGTCGCCAAACCCATTTTCAGCGCAATCCAGGAGGTTTTCCAAGGGTCGGCATTACACATCCCCGCCGCGGCAAACGATGCCAGTGCCACCGGCGGCGTAATCGCGGAAATCACCGCAAAGTAAAAAATGAACATGTGCGCGACCAGCACCGGCACCCCGATCTTGGTCAGCCCCGGCGCAATGACCGCGGCAGCAATGGCATAGGCCGCCGTTGTCGGCATGCCCATGCCGAGGATCAGGGCCACCATGGCCGCAAACAGCATGGCGACAAGCTGGCTGGCGCCGGCAATCCCCAGAATCAGTTCGGAAAAACGGCCGCCGATGCCGGTCAGGGCAATCACGCCGACGATGATGCCGGCACAGGCACAGACCGCAACCAACTGCACGGTATCCCGCGCGGCAAGGCTCAGCGCTTCGAGCGTGCGTTTCCAGCCAAACAGCCCCGCCGGAAGCAACACCAGCACCAGGACCACAGACCAGGCCGCAACATTGCCCAACTGCCTGACCAGCGGCACCCCGTACTGGAATCCTACAACCAGCAGGATTCCGCCGGCGGCAAGGGCGCCAAAACGCAGCAGCAATGCTGTCAGCACCGCCGTGGCCGTGCGCACATCCTCGACCCCGTCAGCACTCTTGATGTCGTCAAACAGGCGTGAAAGCCATCCTGCAATCAGCGCCGCCATGATGCCCAGCCCGCCGGCTCGGAACGGAGAGTAACCTTCCAGCAGCGCCCATACAAAAACGATCAGCGGCGAAAACAGGTAAAGCCGCGTCAGCATCAGTTTCAGCGGCGGCAATTCGCTGCGCGAAACCCCTTTCAGGCCGAGCCGGATGGCGTGCAGGTCGACGTGTATCCAGCAGGCGATATAAAACAGCAGCGCGGGAATCACCGCGGCGAGCGCAATCTGGCCGTACGGAATACCCGTAATCTCGGCCATCAGGAACGCCCCGGCCCCCAGCACCGGCGGCGTGATCTGCCCACCCGTCGAAGAGGTCGCTTCGATCGCTGCGGCGGTCTGGCGGTCATAGCCGACTTTGCGCATCATCGGGATGGTCACCATGCCCGAGGCCACCACGTTGGCCACTGCCGAGCCTGATATCGAACCGAACATGATGCCCGATGCCACTGCCGCCTTCGCCGGCCCGCCGCGCGCCCAGCCGAACATCGCATTGCACAGGTCGTTGATGTAGTCACCCACCCTGGACACATGCAGGAAAGCGGCAAAAGTGACAAAAAGAATGATGTAGGAGGACGAGACCTGGGTGGTCACGCCGAAAATGCCGTATTCACTGTAGATATAGGTAAAAAAGCGGTCGATTGCAAAACCCTTGTGCTCCAGCACGCCGGGCATCCACGGTCCGACAAAACAGTAAATGATGAAAATCCCGGCGACGATAGGCAAGGCCAGCCCCGAAGTGCGCCGGGTGAACTCCAGCACCAGCAGCGTACCGATGAATCCGGAGATCACGTCACCGGTGGTGAACTGCGCTCCGGCACGGAACAGCAGACCGTCGAGTTCAATCACGATGTAAACCGCGCAGGCGATCGAAGCCAGCACCAGCAGCCAGTCGTACCATGGCACGCCGACCCTGCCCGCCTTGCGGAAGGGCGCATAAATAATCAGCCCCAGCGCCGCTCCCCAGCCGACATGTATTGCGCGGAACAACAGCGGCTCAAGCGAATAGACGTTGAGCACGTACAGATGGAATATCGTGAAACCGACACACAGCACCGCCAGCAGCAGCGTCTCCCAGCGGCGCAACAGGCGCCGGTTACCGCTGAACTCCTCGTCCGGTATCAGCGGCTTGATGGTTTCTTCCCCTGCAGCGGGCGCGGTGCTCATGCCTTATCCCCTCCGGATAAAAAAACCGCACTGTGCTTGCGCGCAGTGCGGCCTTCTGCAAACTGACGATCAGCCTTTGTACTCCGGCGGAATCAGGTGTTTCGGCACGTCGATGCCTTTTTCCCTGAAATAACGGATCGCACCCGGATGGAATGGCAGGAAGCCGTTGCGATTCCAGTTGACGAGCAGCGTTTCCTTGGAGGCAGCATGGCCCTTGATCATCTGCGGATTGTTTTCCAGCACCGCCTTGACCACGGCATACACCAGATCCTCCGCAACATCCTTGTTGGCAATCGCGAAGTTATACAGGCCGACGGTCTTATGGTCTTCGGCAAGGGACTTGTAAGTGCCTTTGGGAATCACCGAATCGGAAAGCTCGGGCATTGCAGCCTTCAGTTTCTTGATTTCGTCGGCACTGAACGTGAAAAAACGCACCTTGTTGGTGGTTTCGAGCTCCGAATACACCGGGATCGGCACACCTGCACAGAACGGGAACGCATCGATCAGCCCGTCCTGCAGCCCCGTGCCCATGTCCGAGGCCTGGCCGTTCTGGATCGTGGTGTTGATGCCCAGCGCCTTGAACATCAGCGGGAAATAGGTTCCGCAGGTGCCTGCACGAGGGCCGATGCCGGATTTTTTGCCGACCAGATCGGTGACCGACTTGATCGGGCTTTTCTCGAGTGTCACAAAATGAAACGGTGTGTCGTACATCGGGAACATCGCACGGATATTGCGATACTGCTTGCCCTGCGTCCACGCCTCCTTGCCTTCCCAGGCCTGCAGCGCAATGCCCATCGTGGCCATGCCGAAATCAACCTGCTTGGTTTCCGTCAGAATGATGTTCTGGTTCGGACCCTGGGTCTGCTGGGTGCTGATGTTGGTGCCGAGCTTCTCATTGACCAGGCTGGCCCACACCTGGCCGTAGACAAAATACAGGCCGCCCACCGAGGCAGTGCCCAGGGTCAGGTTTTTCGGCCAGTTCGGGTTCGGTTTGGCCTGCGCGAATGCGCCGGTTGCCAGCGTCAGGCCGGTCAGGGCCGCCACGGCGAACTTCAATGTCTTTGCAATACTCATCGTTTTTCTCCTCGCTTCGGGTCCGCTTCGGGACGTTAGTGAATGCATGGGATGCGCGCCTGCAGATTGCGGTGCGTTATTCTCATCCTGTGAACGAACGGGGCCAGATTAACAAAGCCCCCCCCGTTTGGCAAACCACGCTCTGGCCACGTTTGTCGACGACAAACGCGGGTTATTGAAAATTTCATAAATAATGACAAAAACATGCCTCTGGCGAGGCTGTCATGTTTTTGGGAATACTCAATAATGCGGGGAGATGACCGCGCCTTTAATCCGGGGTCCACACCGGCAACAGCCCGGCCTCACCGGCGCGTGCCCGAAATGGTGCATCGACGCCCAAGCTCGCCACGGCGGCGAGTTCTTCACCGATATACAGGAACGGCAGGCGCTCGCGCAGCCACGGCGGCAACTCCGCCTCCTGCAGCAGGTTGCGCACGGTACGGCGCGGCCGGCCGGAATCCGGCCGCAACGTTTCACCGCCCCGACGGACACGGATGACCAGTAACTCCGAACGCAGCGTCCGCGCCGCAAGACCCTCGCCTTTGCACCGCACCAGCCGCAGCGAACCGCCGAGTTGCGGCAAGAGCAGCGTGCCGCGGCCATTCCAGGCCATCTCGAATGACCTGGTCAGTCTGGGCAAGGGCCGGACGATGTACAGCGCATTCTGGAAACGCCGCAGTTCGACGCCCCTCAGGTCCACGCACACCTGTGCATCGCCGCGGGCGGTATTCACCTGTCGCAGCAGTTCATCAAGGCGTTCCGCGTCCGGCATCGCAATAGCATTGCAGCGCAGGAAATAACGCAAAGCGTTGCGCGCACGTGATGGCGCCAGTCCTTTCAACAGCGCCAGCGACAGCCAGCCGGCATGCGGCGCCGAACCGAGATCGCCCGCAGCGAGCACATCGAGCAATTCCGAACATTCCGCCTGGTGGCGCGCCGCACGCGCCAGCGTGCCGCGCACTCCGGGCTGTTTCGACTCAAGCAG
>JAKFUJ010000276.1 GCA_021732805.1 Betaproteobacteria bacterium
AGCCGTCGATGGAACTGCGGAGAATATCCTCGACCGGTGTTTCAGTGTTCAGAAAAATGAATGGCGGCGCCGCAGGCCTGTTCGGGGCCTATCCAGACACCGCCGTCGGGACTGTCGTGCAACTTGATACCGCTTCGCGCGAGACATGTGCGGGTAGCGGCGACATTTCTGACTTTAAAGCCCATCCCCGCCGGCGCCGGCAGCGGAGGCGTTGCAAAATCCGGGGTGCGGCGTGCCCACGCTGCAGGGGTGATGATCCAGACATGGCCATGCGCGAGATCAATACGCCACTCGCCTTCCAGCATCGGGCGCGCGGCAACGCCGAAAAGCAGTGCATATTTATCCGCAGTCACGCGTGCTTCGGCTGCACAGAGGAATATATCGCTTAACGCGAGCACGCCGTTGGGATGATCGAGCAGATGCGGCTGCCACAGGACATCGCGCGTCAGATGCTCAATATAAAGCAGGCGCGATTCGGGATAAGCCGTCGGCTCGAAATACATGTTGCGGAAGGCCGCGCGACGGGTCTCGCTGCCCGTGGGCCCGTACGCGGCATCACGTTCGAGCTGCCGCGCGGGCTGGATCGGGATGCCGCGGCTGGAGAGCGTCGTGTAAGTCCTGTCCGCCGATGCAACGCCGAAAGCCACGATATGCGCGCCTTCGTAGCGCGTGACGAGGCTTTTGACGTTGCTGAAAATCGTGGGATCGGTCAGTCCGACGACTTCCAGATAGCCCTGATGAAACATCGCGCAGTGATTGCCCGAACCGAACGGTATGACCGGCGAGCCCGGTGTCGGCGATCCGCGGTGGATGCTGCGCGGGGTCAGCGCGAAACCGAGGCGCTCGTAGGTCTCGCGACCGCGTTCCAGATCACGGATGGCAACGCCGATGTGATCGAGCTTGACCGGCACGGTCATGAGTATTCGTTGTCCTGGACCAGATGCATTACAAATCCGTTCGCGTCTTCAGGACCTGTCCAGTGTCCGTACGATGAGGCGTGGATGATCAAGCCGCGTTTTGCAAGACTGTCGAGAGTGCGTTTCACATTCTCAAAGCTGATGGTCATCGCGCACAGCCCTGTGCGCGGCGCGGCGCCGTACATTTCGCCATAGCGGTCACTGCTCATCACGCGCAGCGCGCCGCGGCCCGGCAGCTTCGCGCTGACAACGGCGGCGTCTTGAGCAACGACCTCCGCACCGAGCGCCTGCAATCGCGGAACGAGCATCAACGGATCGTCTGCGACAAAAGACACCGCGACGAGATCGCACGCGCCATTGTCATGCCGCTGATAGCGCGGTTGCCAGACGTAGTCCGGAGTCTGATGTTCAATGACCAGGTAACGCGCTTCCGGCCAGGCCTCGTCCCGGCTGAATATGTTGCGGAAGCGCATGGTACGCGGCTCGCCATCGACATCGAGGACGCGCGCGCGAGGCACCGGCGGCAGCAGCGCGTCGCTACGCGCGGACAACGTCGAGTATGCCGTATCGGCCTCATCGCATCGCAATGCCAGGATATGCAGGCCCTCGGCTTTTGCCATGAACCTCGCCCATGGGTTGAACGCCCCGGCATCGACCATGCCGATCAACTCAAGATAGGTATTGCGCAAAATGACGCAGCGGTTTGCCGTGGCCCACGGATGCATCCCTGCAAGTCCGGGGACCGCGCCCTGCTGCCGGCTTTGAGGGGTAAGACGGAATCCGAGGCGCTGCCAGCGTGCGGCGGCATCATCCAGCGAACGCGCGATACAGCCGACATGGTCGAGGTCGAGGCGTAACACGGCCGATGTTTCAGGCGGATTCATTGGATTGAACCGGTCCGGCTTGACGGATCCCGCGGCGATTCCCGCCATAGCTCGGCCGCACGCTGTTTGAGGCCCTTGCGATCCACCTTGTTCGGACCCGCAAGCGGCAGCGCGTCGAGCAGACACACCTGGCGCGGATGCTGATAGGCGGGTCCGTGTTCAAGCGCATAACGCTTGATGTCATTCTCCGACAACGCAGCGCCGGGTTTCCGGACGACGAACGCGAACGGTTTTTCGCCTTTGATATCGTCCGGCACCGAGACCACACAGGCCTGCACGATCTGCGGGTGTTGTTCGAGCAGATGTTCGACTTCCGCGGGGAACACGTTTTCACCGCCGCACACAAACATGTCGTCCGCGCGGCCGACGAAGAAATAAGCGCCGTCGGCGTCGCGGCGAAACACGTCCCCGGAGATATACCAGCCGTCTTCTGTGAGCACCTCGCGTGTTTTTGCGGGGAGATTCAGGTAGCCGCTCATGTTTGCAGGCGTGCGCTGCCACAGCACGCCTTCTTCGGCATCGCTTCCCTGCGCATCGACCAGCCTCAGCTCGACATCGTCGAACGGCCAGCCGATGGACACCGGCGGAAGTTGGCGGTCAGGACGCGGGCCGCAGATGATCGGGCCGGACTCCGTCGTGCCGTAGCTGTTCATGATGAATGCGCCCGGGAAAGCCGACTCAATCTCATGCCACAGTTTCATTGAAATGGGCGCCGAGCCCATGCGTACCGTGGTGACCGAGGAGCGGTCTGTCCGGTCGAGGAGTTCCTTTTCGCGCAGACACATTGCATACATCGGCGGCACGCCCGTCAACCAGGTGCAGCGGAAACGTGCGATGGCCTGGAGGAAGCGGCGCGCATCGAATTCCGGCATCAGCACTTCGCTCGCGCCGGACGCGATTGCGAAGAGGGTCGTACACAAGCCGTTCATGTGATAAAGCGGCGCGGCGACGAGCAGCCGCTGCGCGTCAAAAGGCGCGCCGCGCTTCATGCGCGTGCGCATGGCCCAAAGCTGGCCTTGGTGACTGAGCGGCACACCCTTGGGGAAACCGGTCGAGCCCGAGGTGTACAGCACTACCGCCGTCTCTTTTGCCTGCGGACGCACGGCGTCGAACGCGCCGTGATCAAGCAGCGCCGTGAATTCATCGGTGTCATCGAAATTGATGGCAGGACAATCCGCCGGCAGCAGGCCGCGGCGCGCGGTGTCGCACATGACCTGCCTGACTGATGCGTCTTTCAGGACATATTCGATCGTCGCGCGCGGAAACTTGTGACTGATCGGCACCGCGACGAGACCGGCGCGGACGATTCCCAGGAACGAAATCACGAATTCAGCGCGATTGGCCGACAGAATCGCGACCGCATCGCCGCGCCGCAAGCCACGTTTCAGCAGCCCGCGCGCCAGCGCGTTCGCAATATCATCGATTTCCCGATGACTGTAGGTGCGCGGGTTTTCCCAGTCAAGAACATCGATCAGCGCGGTGCCGGTACCGGCCAACCGCGCATCGTAAAGCGCGCCGAGGTTGCAGGCACTGGTCATTTATGACCGGGAGCCGGGCAGAATTGCGGCGAACTTCGAGCCGCGCACGCACATGCGGCCTTCCGGATCCTGCCACAGCTTTTCGTCGACATGAAGTTTGCCGAAGGCGCGCGCGATGGCCTGTTGCGGGGCGTCGGGAAATGCCTCAAGCACTTCGGCGTAATACATCGGTTTGTGGTCGATCAGCGCGAAGATTTGCGCGGAGAGCGCGGCGACTTCCTTTTCGGAAGACTTGCGTCCGGCCGTTTCCACAATTTTCGGATCAAGCTTGTAGCTCCCGTATTTCGCGACATCGGCATACGCATAAGCGATGCGTTGATAGCGTTCGCGCGGTATGCCTTCGGGGATCGTTGCATCAATGCCGACCTTGGCGCCGGTGGGTACGACCCCCGCGGGCATTACCGGCAGGCTCGGGTCGAGCGGCTTGGCACGGGCGCCGGGAATCACGAAGACGTCACGATCCGCCTGCACCCGGGTTGCAATAGCCCATTCCACGTCCAGCCCGTTGTAGACGTCGATGTCGTCGTCGACGACGACGGCATGCTTGATATCACCGACGGAAAGCGCCGCCATCAGCGCGTTCTTGCCTTCACCGGCCTGCTTTTTGATCGAGATCACGACGTGCCACGAGCCCGCGCCGCCGAGGGTGACATTCATGTCCTTGATTTGTATGCCGGCCGCTTTCATCGCGCCGCGCAACTGCGACCAGCGCGTGGGGATCATAAGCCAGGTCACTTCCCACGGCATGTGCAGTGCGTAATAAATAGGATCACGGCGATGTGAAATTGCTTTCACGCGGACCAGCGGATTCCAGTGCAGGCCGCCCATCAGCCGCGTGAATTCGCCGAATCGGCCTTCGGGCCAGGTCCACCCGGTCGGCAATATCTCCGCTTCGAGCACGATTTCCGCGTCAGCGATGTGCGGCACGTCTATGGTCTCGCACATCGACAACGGTACCGGTGCGCCGCGTAATCCGCCGGCGATATTGATTTCGTCAACGCCCATCGGCGCCCGATAACCCGCAGCCATGAATTCGTACATGTGCGTGCCGATCGAAATTGAAATCGGCAGCGGCTTGCCGGCCTCACAAGCCAGTTTCGCCAGCGCGCGCAGGTTGTTGGGGGTAACAATATCGATGCCGGTGAGGTTTTTTTCCTTGATCAGAAAACGGTAGATGCCTGCGTTGAGGCCATCGCCGTCGCGCACGATGGTCACGCCCGCGGTAATCATCGGCCCGCCGTCAAGAATGGACGACATCGGCACCGGCAGGTTGAAC
This sequence comes from Betaproteobacteria bacterium, assembly GCA_021732805.1. GTDB lineage: Bacteria > Pseudomonadota > Gammaproteobacteria > Burkholderiales > SG8-41. Next base: position 4,616 of record JAKFUJ010000276.1, read on the forward strand.
AGATCGACGTCATCGCCGACCAGCGTCACCTCGCGGGAGGCGCTGGCCTCGACATACACCGGAGGGATGGGCGAGGCGATTGCCCGCGTGAGCTTTTCTTCGATGTCGGCGTAGCGCTCCACTCCCAGGCCGATTGCGACGCGCCGGCTCGACCGGATCAGCCCGGAGACGACGGGAATATCGTAGCCGACAACATCGTGGAACATCAGCGCCTTGTCGGCCTGATCTACCAGCGTGGCGATATGGCGGCTGCTGACGGGATCCCGGATGTCTTCGAGTTCGCCTGCCGCCCGCAGCCGTTCCAGCAGGCCGCGGAAAGACTCTTTTTCATGCATGACGTTCCCTTACTTCTCTTTGATACCGGTCAACTTGGTTGCACGCTGCCAACGGGCTGCTTCCGTCCTGATCAGCGTCGCAAGCTCCTCGGGAGTGCTGGTGACCGGCTCGGTGCCCTGACTGGCAAGCAGATTGCCCACTTCCGGACTCGCGATTGCGCGGCGGATTTCGCTGTTGAGGCGCTGGACAATGGGCCGCGGCAGTCCCGCCGGTCCGACCATGGTGTAGTGGCCGATGATGGACAAATCCTTGTATCCCGCTTCGACCAGCGTCTCGACATCAGGATAGGTTGTGCTGCGCGTTGCGCCGGTGGTGGCAATCGCGCGCACACGACCGCTTTTGACATAAGGCAAACCGGTATTCGGTTGCGTGATCATGATATCGATTTCGCCCAGTATCGCGGCGGCCACGCCCTGCGCGCCGCCCTTGTACGGTATCGGTTCCATTTTGATGCCTGCTGCGCGCGACAACAGTTCTCCCGTCAAATGATTGGAAGAGCCGAGCCCGACCACGCCATAATTGACTTTGCCGGGGCGCTGCTTTGCATACGCAACCAACTGC
>JAKFUJ010000234.1 GCA_021732805.1 Betaproteobacteria bacterium
ACGTCACTGCGGTGTTCGTGTCCACGCCCGAGGGCGAACATGCAGCGCCGATCAAACGCGCGCTTGAGCTCGGCAAACCGGTGCTGGTGGAAAAACCGATCGCACTGGCATTGAATGATGCAGAAGACATTCTCGCCACGCTGAAAGCCACCGGCGGTGACCTCCGTGTCGGCTACAGCCGGCGTTACAAGGAATGTTACCTGCGCGCCAAGGAGCAGATGATCCAGGGGCGATTGGGCCGCGTCACCGGCGGCCTCGCCCGCGTCTACAACTCGCGCGCTCAGGCCTTCTCCATCCTCAAGCGCGATCCGCATGCAACACCGGTGCTGGACGTGCTGACCTATTACGTCGACCTGATGTGCTGGTTCCTCGAAGGCAATCCGCCGGTCGAAGTCGTCGCCCGCGGCCAGCACGGCATTTTCAAGGAAGCCGGTTACGGCGCGCATGACGTGACCTGGGCCATCGTCACCTTTGCCGACGGCGCGGTGGTCAATTTCGGTGTCAGTTATGCCCTGCCGGCGAAGTATCCGACGCTGGGCCAGTCCGACCGCGTCGAACTGCTGGGCACCGAAGGCACCATGCTGATCGATGACGATCACATGGACCATGTGCTGTATTCGGACAAGGGCATCCCGCATGCCTACGTGCCGGATCACGCTGTCAACTTGGCCTTCCTCGGCAGCAATACCGCCGGCGACTGGGCGGTGGGTGATTTCTGGGGACCGCTGGGTAATGAAACCCGCGCCTGGCTGGATCATCTGGCCACCGGCAGTCCGACGGTGCACACCACGCCGCAGCAGGCGATGATCAACCTGCAGACGACCATTGCCATCGAGCGTTCGGCACGTGACGGCAAGCCGGTGCGCCTGCCGCTGGAAACCTGAACAACGATTGCATTCAGAGCATCAACCGGCAGTCCTGCTCAGCCCGGCGGCCAGCGCAGCGGCCGTCCGGCCAGAATATGCAGGTGCAGATGAAATACCGACTGCCCGGCATCCGCGCCATTGTTGACGACCAGCCGGAAGGCATCCGCCACGCCCAGTTGCCGCGCTACTTTGCCGGCAGCCAGCAGCAGATGTCCGAGCAATGCCTGATCGGCATCGGCGGCATCGCACAAACGCGGAATCTCCCGCTTGGGAATGATCAGCACATGCGTCGGCGCCTGGGGATTGACATCGCGGAACGCCAGACACATCTCGTCTTCGTAAATGATATCGGCGGGAATTTCGCGCCGGATGATTTTTCCGAAAATCGTCGTCGTCATCAACAACTCCTTGTCCGCGGTCAGCCTTTCCCGTCTTTCAAACCCTGCATGGTCCATTCCAGCAGACTCTCGATCACGGCATCCGCAGTCTGCGCCAGTCCTCGCACCGCTCCCTCGGCATCGGGTCCGGCGGCCTGCTCGACACTGAACGTGCGCTGGGCATGCAGCGTGCGGTTCGCCAGATTGACCAGCGTTGCCCGGAGGCGGATGGTTACCTGGCTGCGCTCTGCGGAGATGAAGGACTGGCTGAAATCCTCAATTTCGATGTGCAGGGCATAGTCGGCGCGCGCACCATCACCGCTGCCAACGACCGGTCCGGCTGCAGCAAAGCGGCTGCGCACGCGCTGGGTCAGCAGCGCTGCCGGCGTATCGACCCAGCGGCTCTGGGCATAGGTCTGCGGACGCGCTGCGTCCAGATATGTCAGGCGGTAAACAATACCCGGGCTGTCGAGCCAGACCGGCGCCACGGCTGCCGGCATCAGCAGTGTCACCCTGGTCCGGGATGCCGGCTGCGCGTGGACGCGCTGCGGGCCAAGATCGTAGTTGACGATGGGCTCGCGCGCCGACGGCCCGATGGAGCAACCGTGGAGCAACAGACTCAGCAACAGCACTGCTGCGAAGAAAAGCGGCTTCCCGGTCCGGACTAAAGGTGCATGCATCATGGTTTGCTCCCGCGCTGCGGCGTGTAACCCGGCTCGCCAGGGCCGGGGGACGGGCGCTCACGCCCGAATACCAGGGTTGCCGGTTGATCGTTCAAGTCATTCAGCAATCGGCCCAGACTGCGCGAGTTGCGCGCCATCTCATCCAGCAGCGTGTTGATGCGCGGCAGCGACTCCGCGACCACGGCGCCCGAAACCGCGTGCGTGGATCCGCCAACCTGCTCCGCGCTGCTGGCGACGCGCTCAAGCGCACCGGCATGCTGTTTCAGTTCGCGTGAAAATTCAGTCAACTCGGCGAACAGGGTGTCGGCACGCGCCAGCGTCTTGCGCGCGTCAGCGGTGAGTGCCTGCATGTTGCCGGCAGCCGGTTCCAGTGATTGCGCCAGTGTGGCGGCACGCGTCGCCACCGTTTCGAGGCTGGCCAGGGTACGGATCAACTGTGACTGGTTTTTTTCTCCCAGCAGCAGGTTCAGCCGCTGTGTCACCTGACTCACTTCGGTCAGCAGATCCTTGCCGGACCCGGTCAAATCGTCGAAAAACGAAGGCTTTACAGGAATGCGTGATTGTTTACCGTCTGAGGACGCCAGAGCCTCCGGTTTTTTGCCATCGTCATCGAGCATCACATAAGCCAGACCGGTCACCCCCTGCGAACCCAGTTGTGCTGTGGTACCGCGGGTGATCGGCGTACCGGCGCGCACGCCGATACGCACCAGAATGAGCCGTGCATCTTGCGGATCAAAGGCGATGCTTTCCACCTTGCCCACCTCGACGCCGCGCAACCGTACCGGCGCCTGGATGTTCAGTCCCGATACCGGGTGCCTTGATTCGAGCATGTACGTCACACGCTCGTAGGTTTCACCTGAAAGCCACATCGCCGCAACTATCGCACCTGCACCCAGCAATACCGTAAACAATCCGGCGGCCAGTGCGTAGGCCTTGTTTTCCATGCTATATCCCCTGTTGCTTCACGTCGGGCTGCTCCTGGCCGCGTGGCTGCGCACGCTGGGCGTTGATGTCCTCCACCAGTTCCTTGACCGCTTCCAGCGCGCGCTGCCCGCGTTCGCCCTGGAAAAAATTGCAGATGAACTTGTGCGAAAGACCGGCGATCTCGCGCACGGTACCGATTGCGATCAATTGCTGGTCACAGAGCACCGCCACACGGTCCGACAGCGACACCAGGGTATCCAGGTCATGCGTCACCATGACCACGGTCAAACCCAGCTCACGACGCAGATCGGCGATCAGCGTGACAAAGCTCTCGCTGCGATCGGGGTCCAGCCCGGCCGTGGGTTCGTCGAGAAACAGCAGTTCCGGCTCGAGCGACAGCGCACGCGCGAGCGCGATGCGCTTGATCATGCCGCCGGACAGCTCGGCCGGCATCTTGTCGGCGTGTCGCGGCTCGATGCCGACCATCTCGAGTTTCATCATCACCAGATCGCGGATGAACTCTTCGTCAAGCGTCTTCATCTCGCGCAACGGCAACGCGATGTTGTCGAACACCGTCAGCGCAGAAAACAGTGCGCCCTGCTGGAACAGCATGCCCCAGCGGCTGCGCAATCGTCGCAGTTCCACGGGATCGCCATTATGGAGCGGCTGGCCGAAGACCAGCACCTCGCCGCGCGCCGGCCGTTCCAGCCCGAGCATCTGGCGCAGCAAGGTGGTCTTGCCGCTGCCCGAACCGCCAACCAGCGACAGTACTTCGCCGCGATGCACGCAAAGATTGAGATCGCGATGCACGACCTGCGCCCCGAACTGGGTCCACAGATGTTTGATTTCGATGATGCACTCGGTGCTCATCCAAAGCTCCCGACACTGGAGAACATCACCGCAAATATGGCGTCGACGACGATCACCATCGTGATCGCAGTCACCACCGAACTGGTGGTGCCCTGCCCCAGACTTTCGGTATTGGCTTCGATGCGCAAGCCGTAATGACAGGCCACCAGCGCGATCAGCAGACCGAACACGACCCCTTTGCCCATGCCCAGCCACAGATTGGCCAGCGGTACCGCATCGGGCAGGCTGGACAGGAAAAAGCGGTAACCCAGACCGAGCTGGATATCGGCCGCCACCATGCCGCCAAACAAGGCGACGGCGTCGGTCCACAGAATGATGAGTGGCATCGCGATTGCCAATGCAATCATCTTCGGCAAAACCAGACGCACGGTTTGCGGAATGCCCATCACCTGCATCGCGTCGAGCTCCTCGGTCACACGCATCACCCCCAGTTGTGCGGTCATCGCCGAACCCGAACGACCCGCGATCAGGATCGCCGCCAGCACCGGCCCCAGTTCGCGGATGATCGATACCCCGAGCAGGTTGATGATAAAAATGTCCGCGCCGTAAGTGCGCAACTGCTCCGCGGTGAGATAGGACAGTACGATACCCACCAGAAAACCGACCAGCGCCGTGATGCCGAGCGCCTGGGCGCCGATATGGTAAATATTGGCCGAAATCTCGCGCCAGGGTATGCGCTGCGGATGACGCAGCACATCAATCGCGTCGAGTACGACACTGCCGAGCAATAACACAGCAGCAATGAGGTGATCGGCCAGCGCAAGCAAACCGCCGCCAAGGAAACCGATCGCTGTTCGCCAGTCTCGAGGCGACACCGGCTCCGGAACAGGTAACGGCGTCGCCAGCCGCACGAACAGGGACTCGTGCTCCGGCCGCAGCATCAGCAGCGCGGCGCGACGTTGGCCCCAGGCGCGCCACAACAGCAACGCGCCGGCATGATCCATCGCGGCCACAGAGCGCAGATCCCAGGCAGCATCCGCGGCACAGCTCTGCAGGCGTTGCGTCAGGTCGTGCAGCGCCGGCCCGAGCGAACGCAGGTTCCAGGCGCCGGTCACCGCAATCAGTGGCTTGCCGTCAGACCCGGTCGACAGGTGGATCGCCGGGCTGAGTAATGGCTGGGAAACGGCTTCTGCCATGCTTGTTGTAAGTTAGTATCCACAAACCTGTTGGCCAGGAGGGCGTTTCCCAATGTTATTCCCCTGATTGGAAAACGTTTTTTGATGCTAGTAGCAAGCGTCTGATAAGTCAAAACAAGTGCGCTTGCCTGATTAAATTGGTGCGCCGCAATAAATATTTGCCTCCAACCCTTGACATACCGCCAGACGCCCTTATAATTTCAATTGTGCGGTGCAATATAACTGCACCCAGAAAATTAAGGTTAAATTAATAACTTGTTGTTTTTAAAGGAGATTTAAAATGTATCAGACTCCAGAACAGATTATTGCAATGAACAAAGCGAACCTGGAATCGGCAATGCGTTTTGCCGGCGTAGCCATCGAAGGCGCCGAGCGCATGATCGACTTGCAAATGAAAGCCGCCAAATCCGCGTTTGCCGATGGCATCGAAAGCGCAAAAGCGCTGGCCACCGTCAAGGATTTCCAGCAATTCGCCGCGCTGAAAGACACCATGGCGCAACCGACGCTGGAAAAAGCCACCGCCTACGCCCAAAGCGTCTACGACCTGACTTCCGAAACCCAGGCTGAATTCAGCAAACTGGTTGAAGTGCAAGTCTCCTACTTCAATAAGGAAGTCGTGACCACCCTCGACAAGATGGTGAAGTCGGCCCCGGCTG
>JAKFUJ010000224.1 GCA_021732805.1 Betaproteobacteria bacterium
GGACGTGGTCGAGGGTTTTGGTTTCGATCCGGCGCAACCGACGTTCCACGATCCGCATTGTTTGCGCATGTGCCCGTCAAACCCGGACCGCATTTACCAGCAGAACCACTGCGGCATTTACCGCATCGACCGACCTTCCGACGCCTGGCTGCGCATCGGCAAAAGCATGCCCAAAAAAACCGGCGACATTGGCTTTCCGATGGTGGTGCACCCGCGCGATGACAACACCGCGTGGATGTTCCCGATGGACGGCACCAGCGTGTGGCCGCGCACCAGTCCCGACGGCAAGCCGGCGGTTTACGGCACAAAAAACGCCGGCAAAACCTGGCAACGCATGGATGCCGGCCTGCCGAAATCGCAGGCGTGGTGGACGGTGAAACGACAGGCCATGTGTGCGGACGCGGCAGATGCAGTGGGCCTTTATTTCGGCACCACCAGCGGTGAGCTGTGGATGAGCCGTGATCAGGGAAAACGCTGGACCTGCATCGCGCGCAACCTGCCGGAAATCTACGCGGTGGAAACTGCCACGCGTTGAGCCGGATTCCCATCGAACGGCGATGAAAGTACTGATCCCCAGCGCGCTGCGCTCCTACACCGAACGCAGCATGGCCGAGGCGCAGGGCACGACCCTCGCCGAACTGCTGATCGATCTCGACCGTCAGTACTCGGGGATCCGTTTCCGCATGGTTGACGAGCAGGATCGTATCCGCCGTCACATCCGGATTTTCATCAATGGCGCCCAGATCACCGATCTTCAACACAGGCTGCAGGAAACAGATGAAGTCATCATTGTGCAGGCGCTGAGCGGCGGCTGAGCATTTTTTAACCCAAAGGAGACCCCAAATGCATTACATCGACGGTTTTGTACTGGCAGTACCGAAGAAAAAAATCGGCGCCTACCGCAGTCTCGCCCGTAAAGCCGGCAAGATCTGGCGCGAGCATGGTGCGCTGGCTTACATGGAAAGCGTGGCCGACGACGTGAAGCCGGGAAAACTGACCTCTTTCCCGCAGAGCGTCAAACTCAAACCCGGCGAGACCGTGGTGTTTGCGTACATCGTTTACAAATCACGCGCGCACCGAGACCGGGTCAACGCCAAGGTCATGAAAGATCCCCGCCTGGCCGCGATGGGCGATATAAATGACATGCCGTTTGATGCCAAGCGCATGATATTCGGCGGCTTCAAGGAGTTGATCAGCTACGGATGCTGAGTCGGCCCGAACACCATGCACAAAACCATGCGCAAAACGGCGGATACATTGGCAACGGTGCACATCAGGCATCACTACGCTGCGACACCGGCACGCGTATTTGATGCCTGGCTGGTGCCGTCACTGGCGGGTTTGTGGCTGTTTGCAACCGCATCGCGGCCGATCAGAAGCGCGGCCATTGATGCGCGCAACGGCGGCGCATTCTGTTTTGTCGAACGCAGGGCCGGGGTCTCCATTGAACACCGCGGGGCATACCTCGACGTTGCGCGGCCGCATCGACTCCGGTTTGAATTGTTTTCGCCGGATTTTGCGGGCGTGATGACGCGCGTCACTGTCGGGTTCAACCCGCGGGGTTCGACGGAATGCGAGCTGCTGTTGACCCACGACGGGTTGCCTGCCGATTGTGCGGCGCAGGTTGAAGCGCGATGGACGGGAATGCTTTATGGCCTGGCTGTCGTGCTGGCGCACGACGATATTACGGAATCAATGTAACATATTGATTTAAAACGATTATTTTTGCCGCATTAAGCTGCGTCCGACCTGCCAGAACAACAGGCCGCGCTGCACACAGCCGGCTGCGCGATGCGGCCGCAATGCTGCCACCAGCAGACCGGCAAGCGCCAGCATCGCCGGATAACGGCGCACATAGTGTACTGCTGCGATGCCACGATCGGCCATGGCCAGCCGCGGTCGCCACGGCGCAATGCCGCGGGTCAGCGCGGCGCGCTGCGCAGCGGACTGCGCGATCAGCTGCGCGCGACGCGCCTCGATCCGGCTCAACTCGCTGATGCTCATGATCCGGAGGACAAGTGGTCGCGATCCTTGGCCAGTTCGCTGATGCTGGCATCGAACAATCGCGGCTTGGTGCGCAGCTTGTGCATCGCCAGCGCCCACAATCCGGCGCCGCCGATCAGAAACAGCGCCGTCAAGCCGCCGATCGCTGCAAGCCGGTGGGTATCCCAGAACACGACCACGATCAGCACCGTCAGCAATACCGTGCCCACGCCGAGGCAGAACAGCGCCACCATCACCGTAACCAGGATCGCGGTCAGGCGCGCCCGTTCCTCGGCGACATCGGTAGACAAAAGCTCCAGACGGGTCTGGACAACGCCGACCAGCGTCGCCGTCAGCGTTTTCAGCGACGCCAGCAGGCCTTCCGTTTGCGGAGACTCAACAGCCATGGACTGGCTCAGCGCCGGCTGATCAGCAGACCGATCAGCAAACCGACGCCAGCTGCGATGCCGACAGCATTCCACGGGTGCTCGTGCACGTATTCATCGGTGGCTTTTGCCGCCGCCTTGGTCTTCGCCAGCAACTCTTCTTCGGCGTCGATCATTTTTTCCTTGGCCGCGGCCAGCGATTCCTCGACGCGGGTGCGCACTGCCGCCAGCGCTTCACCGCCCTGCCCGGCGGAAGCCTTCAGCAGCGCTTCGGCATCGGCAACAACGACTTTGAAATCACTGATCAGTTTTTCCTTGGTTACTTCGGGCACAGCATTACGGGTTGCGGTTTTCACGGACATATTCCTTTCAGAAAAATAAAAATCGGTACATTTAACAATAACATTTTAATGCGTTGCAGCAAACTGACGCCGCCGCAGGCCAATGGTATTGAACAGATTGGGGCAAACGTTGCCAATTACAACCCGGCGCGCGCAGTCGAGAGCCGGGAAAGACAAAACTGCGTAAACGCCAGACCGGACAGCACCGGCACCAGCAGGTTGACCACCGGCACATACAGCAACAGCGACAGCAGGATGCCCAGAAAAAACAGGTCGCCGCGCGAGGTGCGCACGAGCTCCGCAAACTCTTCAGGGCTTGCGTGTTCGGCCAGTGCATCGTAACGGAACATGCGCTGATTGAGATAAGCCGAAGTCAGCACCGGCGCCAGCACCGCACCCACACCTGTCAGCCACAGCGGCAGTGTAAATATCCACAACACGGCAAACACGCTGATGCCGAAGACAGCGTTGCTGATGCTGCCGGCCACCGTGCCGCCGGCCTTGCGTTTCAGATCAGGGTGATAACGCCCGGCAATGAATCTGACGATCACCGGCATCGCGAAAATTTCGGTAATCACCAGTGCGGTGACAAACATCGCCGGCAGGATGGCGATCAGCACCACCAGCGCCGCCGTGTAATCGATGATCCAGGTCGCGCTCCAGCCCTGCAGCCAGCCGGCCACCGTGGTTGAACCCATGGCGCCGGCAATCCCCCCCGTCCACGCATCCCAGAACAGCCACGCCAGCAGCACCCACACCACCAGGCTGCCGAGCATCGGCAGGAATACCAGCGCAATGATGCGCCGATCAAACAGGTTGCCCGCGGCGCGGGTCAGCGCGTTCAGGACATCACGCATCAGCGGCTTTCCATCAGATCAATCTCCACAACACCAGCAGCAGCGGCGCAAGAATGGCCGTCACCAATCCGTTCATGCCCATGCCGAGCCCTGCGAATGCGCCGGCCTGTTCACTGACCTGGAAAGCGCGCGCGGTGCCGATGCCGTGCGCGGCCACGCCGGCCGCAAAACCACGCACGCCATGATCGGCGATGCGCAACGCATCCAGCACATACTTGGCCATCATCGCGCCGCTGACACCGGTCATGATAACCAGTACCGCGGTCAGCGACGGGATGCCGCCGATTTTTTCAGCGATGCCCATCGCGATCGGTGCCGTGACTGATTTCGGCGCCAGCGACAGCAGCGTGCTTTCACTTGCACCCAGCAGCCAGGCGATGCCCACAGCGGAAACGATAGCCGTGACCGATCCGGCCAATAATGCACAGACCAGCGGCAGCGCCAATTTTTTCAGTTTGTCGAACTGCAGATACAGTGGCACGGCCAGTGCGACCGTCGCCGGTCCGAGCAGAAAATGCACGAACTGTGCGCCTTCAAAATAAACGGCATATGACGTGCCGGTCAATATCAACGCTGTGACCAGCATTGCAATCGCCAGCAGCACCGGGTTCAGCAGCGGATTAAAGCCCGCGCGCTGATAAATCCAGTACGCAGCCTGATAGGCAAGCAGCGTGAGCGTAAGCCCGAGCAGCGGGCTCGCCGACAGATACACCCAGACATCGGTGATGCGCGGAGTCATGCGTCGCCCTCGCGCTGATCTGCCGCGGTATCGCTGCCGTCGCGACCGTGCATCAGCACCCGCATCACCAGCGCTGTAACCGCGATCGACAGCGCGGTGCTCACCAGCACTGCAGCCAGTATCGGCAGCCACTCGCCTGAAATACGCGGGAAATGCACCATCACGCCAACGCCGGCGGGCACAAACAGCAACGACAGGTGCTGCAGGACGCCGTTGGCGGTATCACGCAAGGGCACGGCAAGACCGCCGCGCACGCACAGGCACAGGAACAACAGCAGCAGTCCGATCACCGGTCCGGGAATCGGCAGGCCGGCAAACTGTACCAGCACTTCGCCGATCAATTGAAACACCAGCAACACGGTCAGCGCGCCCAGCATGAATAATCCTTGAACATGATGACCCTATTGTAAACGCCGCTTGCGGCACCGCGGCAGGGTACAATGCAGACCATGCCCGCAGTATCCAGCACACGGAGCACAACGTCACTGACGCGCTCACCCGCCTGGCGCGCGCTTGCCGCGCATCATCAGTCCTGGTGCAATCTGCATCTGCGCGACCTGTTCGACGCAGACCCTCAACGCTACCAGCGGTTTTCCGTCGACGCCTGCGGCCTGCTGCTCGACTATTCAAAAAACCTGATCGTGGCCGAGACACTGGAACTGCTGCTGGCATTGGCGCGCGAGCGCGGACTGCAGGAACAGATCCGGGATCTGCTCTCCGGCAAACGCGTCAACACCACTGAAAAACGTGCGGCCTGGCATACCGCTTTGCGCGCCGGTGAACATGCGCCCAGGGAAGTGCGCAGCACGCTGGCCGCGATGCGCACGCTGGCAACAGACTTGCGTGGCGGCAACATCAAAGGCGCCACTGGTCGCGCCATGACCGACGTCGTCAGCCTCGGCATTGGCGGCTCCGCGCTGGGTCCGGCGCTGGCAGCGACCGCCTGCGCATCGGATGACACAACGCCGCGTGTACATTTCATCACCACGCCCGGCGAGTCATTGACGAGGCTGCTGGCAACGCTGAACGCGGAATCCACGCTGTTCATCGTGCAATCCAAGAGTTTCTCCACGCAGGAAACCCTGCTCAGCGCGCAGGCCGCGCTCGCCTGGCTGGGCAGTGCCCCGGGAACAGACAACATTACGGCGCATCTGGCTGCCGTGACCGCAAACACCAGGGCAGCGTCGGCCTTCGGCGTTT
>JAKFUJ010000462.1 GCA_021732805.1 Betaproteobacteria bacterium
GCGCTTCGGCCATGGCGACCGGTGTTGCATAGTCTTCTTCGCCGACCACCACCGCGGTCGGCACCTTGATCGTGGCCAGCCCTGCACGCAGGTCGCTGTCGCCGAGCAGTTCGCAGGTTTTGACGTAACAATCGACATTGTTGTCGAGGAATACTTTCACCAGGCGATCAACGGTGGTTTTTTCACTGGCACGGAATGCATCGCCGAACCAGCGTCCGGTCTGGAATTCCACCAGCGAGGCCATGCCTTTTTCCTTGCCGGCGGCGCCGCGCTCGCGCCAGACTTTCGGTGCGACGTCTCCGTACCAGGCAGTGGTATCAATCAATGCCAGGCCTGTCGTGCGCTTCGGGTAATCAATGGCAAAGGCCTGCGCCACCATGCCGCCCATCGAGCAGCCGCCGACCACAGCGGAGGGCCACTGGATGTGGTCCATCAATTCGGCGAGATCGCGTGCAAACAACTGCGGTGTGTAGGTCATGATGCGTTGTTCCGAAGCGCCGTGGCCGCGGCAGTCGAACACCAGCACTTGTGTGTCCTTGGCCAGCGATTGCACGAGGCCATCCCAGATGCTGTGGTCCAGTGCCAGCGAATGCACCAGTGCAACACGCGGCGCATTGGCGCCGGCCTTGTCATGCAGCGTGTAGGCGATTTCGCAGCCGTCGGAAGTCTTGAAGCGGTCAGTCATTGTTAAACCTTTCAGTGATGAGTGATGAGTGATGATCGGAACGCAGCGGCGGCCGGTTTTTACATTCATCATTCATCACTCCGCATTCATCATTGCCTTTTTCCACGCACGGATCAGTGTGCGCGCGCCGATCTCGACCGCCATATTGCGTTTGTACATTATCGACCCCCGGACATTGGCAAGCGGCTGCGCCAGTTCACGCAACGGCTGCGCTGCGGCGCGGATTGCGGTTTCGTCGAATGATGCGCCGATCAGCAGCGACAGATCGACGATCAGCGGTTTCCAACCGACTGCGCCGACGACCAGTCTCGCGGCGATGCATTTTCCCTGCGCATCGAGCGTAACCACCGCGGCCGCGTTGGCCGTCGGTGTTTCCATGACCCCGCGCGGCAGAAATTTGTGGAAGGCCGAACCGCTGCACGCGGGCAGGGCATCGATCTCGACAGCGATCAGCAGTTCATCTTTGGCGAAACGTTTTTCAAACGCTTCGGTCAGGGTGCAGGTCTTGCGTCCTGCCGCAGCGGCAGTGACTACGCGCGCATCGAGTGCGACCAGCGCCACCGGCATGTCAAAACCGCCGATCAGCGGCGCGACACTGCCGCCGACCGTGGTCATGCGTCGCACGCGGGTGTGGCCGGCGGCGTCCAGCGCCTCGGCGAGCGCGGCCCAGCGTTCGCGCAACTGCGGCAGTTCATGCAGGGTTTGTTGATTCACCGCGGAGCCAATAGTTAAGTAATTGTTTTTATTGATTATTTCCAGCAGCTCCGGAATGCGGCTGACAACCATCAGACGCTTCGATTGCGGGAAACCGGTGCGTTCGCGGCGCAGCGCATGCGACATGCCGCCGGAAACGATGGCGGTATCACCCTCGGCATACAGTGCAACGGCTTCATCCACGGTTTTCGGCGTGAGCAGTTCCGGTTTGAATGGCCGTGTGCCCGAAGGCCGGCCGGTGGCCAGTCGTGTCCATACGCCGCCCTTGGGTGCGGCAGGAGGCGCGATTTTTTCATCGGCATACAGTTGCGGATGCAGCGCGCGATGGATTTTTTCGGCAGTGATCGGCAGCGTATGGATGCGCACGCCCACGGCATCGGCGATGGCGTTGGCAATCGCTGCAGGTATTGCATCAAGGCCGATTTCGCCGAGGCCCTTGGCGCCGAACGGACCCGAAGGTTCATAGGAATCAGCGAAGCCGACATGGATTTTCGGCACGAACTCGGCGGAGGGCAGCGGGTAGTCGATGTACTGCGGATCGGTGGGCGTGCCGTTGTACCAGTCGAAGTATTCGGTCATCGCAAGGCCGATGCCCTGGGTCACCGCGCCTTCGACCTGGCCTTGTGCCGCCGATGGATGGATCACTGTGCCGCAATCGACGACCGCGGAGATTTCCTTCAGCTCGACCACGCCGGTGCCGCGATCGACTTCAACTTCGACCGCCTGCGCGGCAAAGTTGTAGGCGCCGGATTCATTGCCGTAACGGCTGTGGTCGGGAAACTCGGAAGGGTTGTCCCAGTTGCCGACGCCGACGATGGCCTCGCCGCCGCGCTTGTAGATATTGGCGCGCACTACGGCGCTGATTGGTTTGAAATCGCTTTCGGCGCCTTTGCGCGGACCGATCTGGCCGTTGATGATGGTCAGTTCCTCGGCCGGTTTCTGGAATTGTTCAGCGGCTGCGGCCATCAGTTGTTTATACGCTGCCGCAGCGGCGAGCTTGACCGCATTGCCGGCGACATAGGTGACGCGGCTGGCCAGCGCACCCAGCGAATGCGGATGCACGTCGGTATCCGGGCGGGTGATGTCGATGTCCTCGTACGGCATGCCCAGTTCTTCGGCGGCGATCTGGCGCAGCACGGTCAGTGTGCCCTGGCCGATTTCACCTTCGCCGGTGATGATCGTGGCGCGACCGTCTTCATTGATGCGCACAATGGCCGAACTGCCGTCCCAGTCGCCGAAACTGCGGCGGCCGTTGACGTGGATGCTGCAGCCCATGCCGAGGCCGCTGTTGGACTGCTTGTTTTTGCGCTTGCTTTCTCGTTTGCTTTTCCACTGGATCAGGTCGGCGGCCTTGTCGATGCACTGGCGCAGTTCGCCGCTGGTGATCTTGTGGTTGTGCGGCGAGACATCACCTTCTTCCACCGCGTTCAGGCGCAGTAAATCAACCACGTCGATATTCAGTTTTTCTGCAGCGAGGTCCCAGGCCTGTTCCACCGCCCAGTCCGCTGACGGATTGCCGAAACCGCGGAAGGCGCCGGTCGGCACGAGGTTGGTATAGAGCAACGTCGATTTGGCGCGGGCGTTGGGATATTTGTACAGGGCATCGTGGCGCACCGTTGCCGCGCCGAGGATGGCCTGCGATTTGCCGGTGTAGGCGCCGTTGTCCGCCCACATGCGGATTTCCTTGGCCAGTATCCTGCCGGCTTTGGAAAAACCGAGGCGCACCCAGTAGCGCATGGGCATGCGCGGATGGCTGGCAAGGAATTCTTCTTCACGGGTGTGGATCAGTTTCACCGGCCTGCCGGCTTTGCGCGCGAGGATGGCGGCGATCACCGAGCCGTTGTCATCCCCGGACTTGCCGCCGAAACCGCCGCCGACTTCGGTCTGCACCACCCGCACCTGCGATTCCGGCACGCCGAGCGCGATGGCATAACGGCCGCGGGCGAGGAAGGGGGTCTGCGTGTTGCACCACATGGAGACACGATTGTTGCTCCAGTGCGCGACGCAGCCTATGGTTTCCAGCGATGAATGCCATTGCCGGATCGAATCCCAGGTGCCTTCGACGATGACGTCGGCAGCCTTGAAGCCGGCATCGACATCGCCGCGCTCGAAGGCGAATTCATGGGCGACATTGCCCGGCGTGTCGTCATGCACCAGTGAAGCGCCCGGCGCCATCGCTTCATCCAGCGAAAACACGCCAGTCAGCACTTCGTATTCGACAACGATGCGATCCACCGCAGCGCGCGCGGTTTCGGCGTCGATGGCAGCGACTGCAGCAACCTCATCACCGACGTAACGCACCTTGTTGATGGCCAGCGGATAGAGATCGGGGCGGAACGCGCCCCATTTGCGTTTCGCGGTGTCCTCGCCGGTGATCACCGCCTTGACGCCGGGCATGCTGCGCGCGGTGCTGGTGTCGATGGACAGGATGCGTGCGTGCGGATGCGGGCTGCGTAATACGGCGGCGTGGAGCATGCCGGGCATGTGGATGTCGGCGACATATTGCGCGGCGCCGGTGACCTTGGGGATGGCGTCGGTGCGCGGCACATCCTTGCCGACGACCAGAAAGCCGGCTTCTAATTTGGGGTCGCGCAGGTTTTGATTGCGCAAAGTTCGGTGACGGTTGTTCATGCCTTGCCCGCCTTGTTCAGCAGTGCGATGGCTTCGCGGTAGGCGTCGATGATTTTGACGTAGCCGGTGCAGCGGCAATACACGCTGTCGACGCTCATGCGGATGTCGTCATCGGTAGGATCCGGATTTTTTTCGAGCAACGAGACGCACTGCATGACATGCCCCGGTATGCAGATGCCGCATTGCATCGCGGATTTGTTGATGAAGGCTTGCTGCACCGGATGCAGCACGCCGGCCCGGTCGAGTCCTTCGATGGTGCGCACATCGGCGCCGTCGCACAAGGCCGCCAGTTGCAGGCAGGACGACACCGGGGCGCCATCGACAATCACCGTGCAGGTACCGCAGGCGCCGATGCCGCAGCCGTGTTTGGTGCCGGTGAGCTGCAGGTCTTCACGCAACACATCAACCAGCAGGCGGTCGGCGGATTTAAGGTGTACTTCGGCAGGATCGCCGTTGAGCGTGAATTTGAGCAACATGGGGTGAACCGGTGGGTGCTGAGGGAGGGCAAATTATAAGGGATGCGCTTCGGCGAAAGTTCCGCCCAAATTGGTTTGTGACGACACATGGGCGGATCGGCTCAACTTGCCGCGACCATCATGCTCGGCTAAGCTGATCAAGACCGCGGTCCATGTCAGCGGGACATCCAGATTCAGCAGCAGGCATCGGTCTACCAAGGGAGAACAATCATGCTGAAGTCACAGAAGGCGTCGTGTGCGGCGCTGCGCAATATCGCAGTGGTGTTGTTTGGATGCGCGGCGCTGGCATCCTGTCAGTCGCGCGGCCCCGTTATTGCTCTGGACGCGCCGGATGCCGCTCCGGACAAGCGGATGGTGACTCAAGGGTCAGCAAAAAAAGTGATTGTGCGGAACCTGACCAGTTGCGCTCACACTAACCCGAAAATGAATCTCCGCGTCGCTGCCGTTGGCGAAATCACCGCCACCGACGGTACGGTCATCACCGTTCCTGCGGCGACAGCCTTGCAACGCAAGGAAGGTCCGCTGTCTTACGATCTTTACAACGAATGCAACAAGGTTTTGCCGCCGAATTCAGCCGCGGTTTCCACCGACAAGGTGCCGGTGATCGAGGTTGATGCCGATGGCGAAGTGGTGACCGGTTTTATCGTTGCCGACAATTACTTCGAAATGTATGTCAACGGCAAACTGGTCTCGGTGGATAACACGCCGTACACGCCGTTCAATTCGGCAATCGTCAAATTCAGGGTCAAGCGCCCCTACACGATGGCATTCCTGCTGGTCGACTGGGATGAACATCTGGGGCTGGGCGTTGAAAACATGGAGCGACTCAAGGATCCCTGGTTCCTCGGCGATGGCGGCCTGATTGCCAAGTTCAGTGACGGCACCACAACCGACAGTTCGTGGAAGGCGCAAAGTTTCATGATCGGGCCGGTTGACAATCCTGCGGATGTTGTTGAAAAAGGCAATCTG
>JAKFUJ010000440.1 GCA_021732805.1 Betaproteobacteria bacterium
GTCGCAACCCGGCGCCGAACGCGATATCGGCATCCGATGGTTAATGCAATAAAATCAAGCCTTTGATTCGGTGTGACAGCAATGACGATCGTTATTTACATTTTTTCAGGGCTGTTTTTACTGCTGGCGGCTGCGCTGGTGTTTACCTGGTGGCAGCGCCGCCATCCTGGTGCTTTGCTGCTGGCGGCGACCTACGCGATGGCTTCGGCATTGGCCTTGCTGCTGCATACGTGGTGGCCTCTGGTCATCGGATTTCTGTCGGCGTGGTCGTTACGCCTGATGGGGCTGGACCCGGGAGCAGCGGAGCGCAAGCGCAAATCCGCGGGCTGAAACCCGCTGTAGATCATTCCGGCTGCAGATTCGCCTTGCGCGCAACCTCGCGCCATTTGACGATTTCGGCATCGAGAAATTTGCTGAATGCGGCCGGCGTCGCGGTCTCCGGCTGCAAACCCTGGAGCAGCAAGGCATCGCGCACCTGCGGTACGTTGATTGCCGAAGTGAATTCCCGGTTCAGCCGCTCGACGATGGCGCGCGGCGTTTTTGCCGGCGCAAATACCGCAAGCCACAATGTCACTTCGAAATTTTTGATACCGGATTCCAGCACCGTGGGTACATCGGGCAGTGCCGGCGCGCGTTTTGCGCCGGTGACCGCCAGCGGCCGCAACCGCCCTGCACGCACA
The DNA here is from genome assembly GCA_021732805.1 of Betaproteobacteria bacterium. GTDB lineage: Bacteria > Pseudomonadota > Gammaproteobacteria > Burkholderiales > SG8-41. The sequence goes on from JAKFUJ010000440.1 coordinate 681, forward strand.
TGCGGCAGCACCGGCGCCATGGTGCCGAACTGCAGTTCAATGCGTCCGGCGATGGTATCGACCACCGATTGCGCCGAACTCTTGTAGGCGATCGGCGTGATCTTGATGCCGGTCAGGTTGGACAGCAGTTCACCGCCAAGGCGCGCCATGCTGGCATTGCCCACGGTGGTATAGCGGATCTCGCCGGGTTTGCTGCGTGCCAGCGCAATCAGTTCCTGCAGGTTGTTTGCGGCGACCGCAGGATGCACGGCGAGTATGTACGGCAGATGGCCGATCAGCGTGATCGGTGTGAAATCGCGCTGCGGGTCATAACTCAGGTGTGGATTCAGGGCTTTGGACAGGGCATGGGTGCTGGTGGTGCCGCCGGTCAGCGTGTAGCCGTCTGGCGCAGCGCGGGCGCCGACTTCAACACCGATGGCGCCGCTGGCGCCGGCCCGGTTGTCGATGACGATGGATTGTCCGAGCGCATCGGCGACACGCGGTGTGATGACCCGCGCCGCGGCGTCCACGGAACTGCCTGCGGGGAACGGCGCGACCAGGCGGATCGGGCGTGACGGCCAGGCATCGGCTGCCGATGCAATCGAAGTCAGTCCCGAAGGTGCGGCAACTGCGGCGGCAATGGTTGCGGCAACCAAAGTCATGTGCGGTTTCATCAAAGTTTTTCCTCAAGTCCGGTGAGCAGGTCGCTGATGTCATTCAACGCGTTGAAGCGCGGCTGGGCGGCGATGTGCGGGGTAATCAGCACATTCTCGAATTGCAGCAGTTCGTCGTCATCCCGTCCAGGCGCTTCGTACAGCGGATCCAGCGCAAAACCGCCGAGATGCTCCGAGCGTAGTGCCGAAATGAGCGCTTTACGTTCGACAATGTCAGCGCGCGAAATGTTGATCAGCCGCGCACCGGGTTTCATGCGCGCGAGACGCTGTGCATCGAACAAATGACGGGTATTCGCATTTCCCGGCAGGCAGATGACGATCCAGTCACTGCTTTCGAGGATAGTGTCGAAATCGGCGTAATGCGCGTGATGGGCGATTTCGATGTCCGTCGGCAGTTGCCGGCGCTGGTGGTACAGGATGTTCATGCCGAACGCTGCTGCACGCAGGGCCGTTTCGCGGCCGATTTCGCCAAGTCCGATGATGCCCAGCGTCGTGCCGTGGAGCAGGCTGATGCCGGGAATGCGCGCCCAGTTTGAATTGGCGGTGTGCTTGCGGTCGTAGGTGCGCGGCGCGAAACCGGCGGCCTGCAGTGATGCGCTGCTGATGCGGTTGGTGATGCGCTGCAGCCGGCGCGACAGGCCCAGCATCAGCGCAAAAGCATGTTCGGCGCAGGCGATATTGGCGCGGCGGCGCAGTGTCAGCACCGGCACTTTGCGTGCTGCGCAGGCAGCGAGGTCGATGTTGGAGGCAATGGCGCCGTATTTCTGCACGGCTTTTAATTGCCGGGCAACAGCGAGTTCCGGTGTGCCGAAGGACAGGGATTCGAGCACGGCAAAATCTGCGCTGCCCAGCGCCGCATGCAGCGCAGCAGTATCGTCAACCAGTTCGACGGCAGCGGGAAAGAGTCGGGGCAGGCGGCTGCGCAACTGGCGCAACCAGCCGTCGAAATCAGCCAGATCATGCGCAAAAAAATCGGCAAACGCGGCAATGCGTGCGGGATCGGTTGCGGGATCGAGTACGACACCGACCAGGCGCAGGAACGGATCATCTTCCACAACCAGGACGGGTTTTGTCATGTTTTTAAATTGAATTGAACCCTGATTAACATGGATGTACAGGATAAACAGGATGGGGCGATCCGCGGTTGTTTTGGTTCATCCTGAACATCCTGTCTATCCTGTTAATAACGCCATCAATTTTTTCCGGGGGTTTCGGGTTCGATGCGCAGTGCGCGGGCGACGCGGGTATGCATGTTGTAGGCGCCGGCGAGCACGGTGATTTCGACCACGGCCTGATCGTCAAAGTGGCGTTGCAACTCATTATGCAGGGTGTCCGGCACATCGATCTGGCGTGTCATCGCATCGGTCCAGGCAAGGGCGGCGCGTTGTGCTGCGCTGAACAAATCGCTGGTTATCCAGTCGCTCAGCGCTGCGATCTGCTCTTTGCTGACGCCGGCCTGCAGCGCATGGGTCGCGCCGTGGATGCGCGCCTGATATTCGGCGCCGTTGAGTATGGACACGCGCAGGATGATCATTTCACGCAGCGCGGCATCGAGCGTGGTCTTGTAGCGCACCACGGTGTTGAAATCGAGCCAGCCGGCGGCGATGGCCGGGCTGTTCATCAACACGCGATACAGATTGATCAGCTTGCCGCGCTCGCTTTTGACGCGGGAAATGAAGGCGGCGAGATCGCTGCGTTCCTCGCCGATCAGCGGTACACGGGACATTTATAACCTGTTGATTTTATTAATTATTTTATTGTTCTGCCACTTGCAAAGTATTACGGCGTACAACTGGCAGGGCGGCAATGGAAAGGCCGGGGGCTTCAATACTTTACTGTTCATCGCTCGATCTGGATGCCGGCAGCCTTAACAACCTTGTCCCACTTGGCGATGTCGGCACGAATGAAACGTGTGAATTCCTCCGTGGACATGGTCAGCGGATCGGCGCCGACTGCCACCAGCCTTTCGTGCACCGCCGGTGTGGTCACGGTTTTGACTATCGCCTCATGCAGTTTTGCGACGATGTCGCGCGGCGTTTTTGCAGTGGTCAGCAAGGCATAGTAATTGCTCATCTCGACATTGGCGAAACCCGCTTCCTTCGCGGTTTGCACATCGGGGAAATAGGGCGAACGCTGGGCGCTGGCCGCTGCCAGCGCGCGAACCTTGCCGCTTTTGACATAGGGCGAAATCACCGGCAGGTCGACGAACATGCCATTGATCTGTCCGGCGATGACATCGCTGACCGATGGCGCCGCACCCTTGTACGGCACATGGGTGATCTTGATGTTGGCGTCCTTCATCAGCATTTCCAGTCCGAGATGCAGCGTGCCGCCGTTGCCGGCAGAGCCGAAGGCAATCTGGCCGGGGCGCGCCTTGGCCAGCGCCACCAGCTCCTTCAGGGTTTTGACCGGCATCGAGGGGTGGACCACGATCAGGCTGGTGGTCGACATCACCGGCGTCAGCGGCTGCAGGTCGCGCAGGGTGTCATAAGGGGGCTTGGTGTAAGTCACCATGTTGATGGCGGCGACGCTGGCGGTGGCCATCAGCATGGTGTAGCCGTCGGCCGGGGAGCGGATGACGTTTTCCGCACCGATGATGCCGTTGGCGCCGGCGCGGTTGTCGACGACGATGGTCTGACCCAGCAATTCAGTCAGCCGCGGTGCGATGTTGCGCGTGGTGATGTCCGCGGGGCCGCCGGCCGAAAACGGCACGACAATGCGGATCGGTTTGTTCGGCCAGGCCTGTGCATGGGCGCCGGCGTGGCCCAGCAGCATTCCTGCGGCGCAGCTCAGCATCAGTATGCGTTTCATGATTTTCCCCTCCAGGATGGTGTTGTGAAATGATTATATAGAGACTCAACCATGGAAACTCAAATCGTGCCGTAGCCGCCGCCGCCGGGGGTTTCGACGATGAAGGTATCGCCGGGTTGCATGTCGACACTGGCGCAGGCATCAAGTCCGATGATGCTGCCGTCGCTGCGCTGCACGCTGTTGCGGCCAACCGTGCCCGGCAGTCCGCCGGCCATGCCGTACGGCGGTACGCGGCGATGGCCGGAGAGGATGGCCGCGGTCATCGCTTCGAGAAATTGTATGCGGCGGACGGCGCCGTCACCGCCACGCCAGCGTCCGTTGCCGCCGCTGCTGCGGCGTATCGAAAAACCGTCGATGCGCACCGGGTAACGCCATTCCAGCACTTCGGGATCAGTCAGCCGTGAATTGGTCATGTGGGTCTGCACACAGGCGGTGCCGTCGAATCCTTCACCGGCGCCGGAACCGCCGGCGATGGTTTCGTAGTACTGGTGCCGCTCGTTGCCGAAAGTGAAATTGTTCATCGTGCCCTGCGATGCGCCCATCACACCCAGCGCGCCGTACAGCGCGTCGGTCACGCATTGCGAAGTTTCGACGTTGCCGGCGACCACTGCAGCGGGGTGGCGCGGGTTGAGCAGCGAACCTCCGGGTACGATCACCGTCAGCGGTTTCAGGCAACCGGCATTGAGCGGAATGTCGTCATCGACCAGCGTGCGGAACACGTAGAGCACTGCCGCCATGGTCACCGCGAATGGCGCATTGAAGTTGTTATCGCCCTGCGCCGATGTGCCGGTGAAATCGATGGTTGCGCTGCGCGCCGCGGCATCGACGCGGATGGTGACGCTGATCACCGCGCCATGATCCATTTCATACCGGAAAGCGCCGTCGCGCAATTTGCCGATGACGCGACGCACGGCTTCTTCGGCGTTGTCCTGCACATGGCGCATGTAGGCGTTGACGACATCCAGACCGAAGTGCGCGACCATGCGCCCGAGTTCCTGCGCGCCCTTGTGGTTGGCGGCAATCATCGCGCGCAGGTCGGCGATGTTCTGGTCGATGTTGCGCGCCGGGTGCCGCGCGGAAGCGAACAGGCCGCGGGTTTCCTGTTCGCGCATGCGGCCGTTCTGTACCAGCAGGAAATCCGAAATGAGCACGCCTTCATCGTCGATATGGCGGCTGTCCGGCGGCATCGAACCCGGTGTGATGCCGCCGACATCGGCGTGGTGGCCGCGCGATCCGGTGTAGAACAGCACTTTGCGGCCCTGCGTATCGAATACCGGCATGATCACCGTGATATCGGGCAGGTGGGTGCCGCCGGCATAGGGGT
>JAKFUJ010000338.1 GCA_021732805.1 Betaproteobacteria bacterium
TGTTCTTGCCTTCAGGCTTAAACGATGCGTATTGCCAGTCGCCGTTGCGCCATTCCTCCGGCACCGGTGCGCCCCAGCCGGCGCGCTTCTCCATCACGGTCACGGCGGAGAGCTTGTCCTTGACAAAGCGGCCATTGGCGCCTTTCGCCGGTACGCCCTTTTCATCCAGCTTCGCGGCATAAATCGCCATGACCAGGACGGTTCCGTCCGGGATCGGTTTCCCCTCACGTGCATTTTTTACCACTTCAGCACTGGTATAAAGCTCGCGATACTGCTTGCTGTCGTGGCGATCGACGTCCCCGTAACGAGTCCAGCTTTCATACCCTTGCGGAAAACGGATTTGCTCCGGACCGGCCATCACATTCATCACCACAATACCCGATACAACAATCGCAACAACCCCTATTGCAACGCTTTTATACGGTTTCATGCCGAACTCCCCTGGTCAGTTTGTGAAAACCTTGGTCGGATTGACCGGAAATTCCTTGCCGGTCGCCGGTATCACAAATGCTACGCGATCCGGAGCGTAAACGGTTTCGCAGCAAAAGTATTCCGGACGTGCTGCAACCTCAAAATCTCAAACCAACTCGATATCCGGCTGCGCCGCGGAACGAGTCCCCGGCAACGGCGGATTGTCCTGCGCGTGGTAAGTAAACACTGCGGAAAATTTGGTCTGCGCACTGCGATTGTGCCCCGCGGCATGGAACAACCGGCAGTGAAAAAACAGCACATCCCCCGGGTTCAGTTCAGCGCAGACCTGCGTCTGCAGCAACGCCGCATTTTCAGAGATGTCTGTACGCAGGAACTGCCTGGCATCCAGTCGCGCCGTGTCGAAATCCATTGCATGCGAGCCCGGCAGCAGCAGCAGGCAGCCGTTGTCCCGGCGTTCCTCGCCCAACGCCAGCCACACCGACACCAGTTCCGGGCGCGCAAACGACCAGTAACGGATGTCGCGGTGCCAGCTGGTCAGGCTGCTGTACGACGGATCCTTGGTCATCACACAGTTGTGATGGGCCTGCGACAAGGCAATCCCCGACCCCAGCAATTGTTTCAGGCGGGCAACGATGGGCGTTGCAGTCGCCCACTCGCGGAATCCGGCATCCCGCGCGCAGGCCTGCAACAGCCGGCGCACCGTGCGTCCGCCCGGGGCTTCCAGCGATTGCGGCGCCCCCGGATACTGCGTGTCGGCTTCATATTCGACCGGCGGCAAGGCTGCCGCGAGATCGCGTTCAGCACTGGCGCGCATGCGCGTGCAGGCCTCCGCCGGCACCAGGCCACGCACGATCCGGTATCCGTCGCGCGCAAAATGCGCAATTTCTTTCTGCGTAAACATTTCACTCATGCTTGCGTCTGTGATCTGCAAAAAACCAACCGTAAAACAATAGTGCGCTCAACACCAAAGTCAACAGAGAATACACGGGATCAAGCGCGCCGGCGGTGAACACCGATTCTGTTTCAAACGCAGAATCATCATAGCGAATGAACAAGGCCAGCAACAGATTGTTGCCGGCATGCGCACCAATCGCCAGCTCCAGCCGGCCATCGCGCAGTGTCACCCCCGCCAGAAAAAATCCCATCGCGAAGTAATTGGCCGCCATGATCGCCAGTCCATAAGCCGCGACTTCCGGATTGTAAAGGTGGGGTACAGTGAAAATCACACCGCTGAGCACCGTCAGAACCAGCGGTTGGCGCAGCAACCGGCCCAGCCCTTGCAGCACATACCCGCGAAACACCAGTTCCTCGGCCGCGCATTGCAACGGTGTCAGCAACAATGCTGCCAGCGCAAACGGCAGCCAGCGCTGCGGGTCGAAACTCCAGGCGTAACGTCCGGGATAAAGCAGATGCTCGATGGCGGAACATGCGACTGACAATGCGACCCACACTGCCGCACCCTGCGCCACGCGCCGCCATTCGATCCGTGGATACGGCGTCACCAGCGTACGCCATGGGCGGCGGTGCAGCATCGTGACCACGGCAACAACGCTGATCAGCAGCATCAGGATGCTGGCGTTGATGGCAACGAATTCGGTGACGCTGCCGAGCGGCAGATGCAGCACCAGAGCATAAGCATGACCGCCGCCGATGATCCAGCCCGCGGCGATGGCCGCAATGCCCAGCAGATATCGCCACCAGGCATTGCGCCCGGCATCGGCCAGCGCCAGATACTGCTGAGTGGGACTCAAGTCGGGTTGTAACCCAGCGCCGGCGCCAGCCAGCGCTCAGCATCAGTAATCGTCATAGCCTTGCGTCGCGCGTAATCGGCGACCTGGTCGCGGGCAATCTTGCCGACCGCGAAATGCTGCGCCTCGGGATGCGCCAGATAAAAACCGCTGACCGATGAAGCCGGCAGCATGGCAAAAGACTCCGTCAATCGCATGTCGATGGAGCCGGCGCGCAGCAGTTCGAACAAGTCGCCTTTTTCGGTGTGGTCCGGGCAGGCCGGATAACCCGGTGCAGGACGGATGCCGCGATACTTCTCGGCGATCAACGCAGCGCTATCCAGCACCTCGTCCTTGGCATAACCCCAGAATTCACGACGCACCCGCAGGTGCAGCAGTTCGGCGAACGCTTCGGCCAGACGGTCGGCCAGCGCCTTGAGCAAAATAATCGAATAATCGTCGTGCTGTTTCTCGAACAAGGCGATGTGTTTCTCGATGCCCAGCCCCGCAGTCACCGAGAATGCGCCGACGTAATCGGCAACACCCGAATCGGCCGGTGCGACAAAATCCGCCAGGCACTGGTTATGACGCCCGCCCGGCTTCTGGTTCTGCTGGCGCAGGTTGTGCCATGTCATCAGCGGTGTCTTGCGCGATTCATCAGCGTAGATGGCGATGTCTTCATGATCGACACGCGCCGCCGGAAACAGGCCGAACACGCCGTTGGCCGTCAGCCAGCGGCCTTCGATGATTTTTTTCAGCATCGCCTTGCCGTCGGCAAACACCTTGCGCGCTTCCTCACCGACCACGGCATCGTCGAGGATCGCCGGATACGGGCCCGCGAGATCCCAAGTCTGGAAAAACGGCCCCCAGTCGATGTGCTGCGCGATTTCCGCGAGGTCGTAATTCTTCAGCGCCTTGATGCCGAGCATTTCCGGCTTGTGCGGAAGCGATTTTTTCCAGTCGGTGTGCAGCGCATTGGCGCGCGCCGCGTTCAGCGAAATGAGTTCCGGCCCTTTTTTGTTGGCATGCTGCTCGCGCACGCGTTCGTACTCCGCGGCGAGGTCATTGAGATAGCCCTGACGCTGATCATCCGACAGCAGGCTGGAACACACGCTGACGCTGCGCGAGGCATCCGGCACCCACACCACCGGTCCGCCATAGTTCGGCGCAATTTTCACCGCGGTATGCACGCGTGAAGTGGTCGCACCGCCGATCAACAGCGGAATGGTCATGCCGGTGCGCTGCATTTCGCGCGCGTTGTGCGCCATTTCCTCCAGCGACGGCGTGATCAGACCCGACAACCCGATGATATCGGCCTTCTCGCGCGCGGCGACTTCCGCGATTTGCGTCCACGGCACCATCACGCCGAGGTTGACCACCTCGTAGTTGTTGCACTGGAGCACCACGGCGACAATGTTCTTGCCGATGTCGTGCACGTCACCCTTCACCGTGGCGAGCACGATCTTGCCCTTCGCCCGCACGTCGCCCAACCGCGCCTTCTCGGCTTCGATGTACGGCACCAGATGCGCCACCGCCTGCTTCATGACGCGCGCCGACTTCACCACCTGCGGCAAAAACATCTTGCCGGCGCCGAACAGGTCGCCGACGACATTCATGCCGTCCATCAGCGGCCCTTCGATGACCTGGATCGGGCGCCCGCCGTCGCGCTCGATCTGCAGGCGCATCTCCTCGGTGTCTTCGACGATCCAGTTGGTGATGCCTCTCACCAGCGCATGGGTCAGACGTTCGCCGACCGGCGCATCGCGCCACGCCAGATCCTCGACCACCACGCGGCCCTTGCCTTTGACGGTTTCGGCAAAGGTCACCATGCGCTCGGCGGCATCGGGACGGCGGTCGAACAGGATGTCTTCGACATGCTCCAGCAGTTCTTTCGGAATTTCGTCGTAGACCCCTATCTGCCCGGCGTTGACGATGGCCATCGTCAGCCCGGCCTTGACCGCGTGATACAGAAACGCGGTGTGGATGGCTTCGCGCACCGGATCGTTGCCGCGGAATGAGAACGACACATTCGACAGGCCGCCGCTGACCCGCGCATCGCGCAGATTCTCGCGTATCCAGCGCGTGGCCTCGATGAAGTCGATGGCGTAACGGTTGTGTTCCTCGATGCCGGTGGCAATCGCGAAAATGTTCGGATCGATGATGATGTCCTCGGCGGCGAAACCGATCTCATCGACCAGAATATCGTAGGCCTGTTTAGCAATCGTGATGCGTCGCTGGTAGGTATCCGCCTGGCCTTTTTCATCGAACGCCATCACCACCACCGCAGCACCATAACGCCGCGCCAGACGCGCCTGGTGCTTGAAGGGCTCGACACCCTCCTTCATGCTGATCGAATTGACAATGGCCTTGCCCTGCACGCACTTCAGCCCGGCCTCGATGACTTCCCATTTCGAGGAGTCGATCATCACCGGCACCCGTGAAATGTCGGGCTCGGAAGCAATCAGGCTCAAGAAGGTGGTCATCGCCGCCTTCGAATCGAGCATCGCCTCGTCCATGTTGACGTCGATCACCTGCGCGCCGTTTTCGACCTGCTGGCGTGCCACCGCGACCGCATCGGCATAGTTGCCGGCGAGAATCAGCTTGGCAAAGGCGCGCGAGCCGGTGACGTTGGTGCGCTCGCCGACATTGACGAACAGCGATTCGTCGCCGATGTTCAGCGGCTCCAGTCCGGACAGCCGGGTCTTGTGTTCGATCTGCGGAATCTTGCGCGGCGGCACGTTTTTCACCGCCTCGGCAATGGCGCGGATATGCGCCGGCGTGGTGCCGCAACAGCCGCCGGCGATATTGATGAAACCGCTCCTGGCGAAATCGAGCAAGTACTCCGCGGTGTTTTCCGGCAGCTCATCGTAGCCGGTCGGCGCCAGCGGATTGGGCAGGCCGGCGTTGGGATAGGCGCAGACCCAGGTATCGGCGACCTGCGAAATCTCTTCGATGAACGGCCGCATCAATTGCGCACCCAGCGCGCAGTTGAGCCCGACGGTCAGCGGCTTGGCATGGCGCACCGAATTCCAGAACGCTTCCGGCGTCTGGCCCGACAGCGTGCGGCCGGAGGCATCGGTAATGGTGCCCGAGATCATGATCGGCAGCTTCACGCCATGCGCTTCAAAATACTGGTCGATCGCGAACAGCGCGGCCTTGGCGTTCAGCGTATCGAAAATGGTCTCGACCATCAGCAAGTCGGCGCCGCCGTCGATCAGTCCGCGTATGGCTTCGGTGTAGGTCTCCACCAACTGGTCAAAACTGACGTTGCGGAAGCCCGGGTCGTTGACGTCCGGTGAAATC
>JAKFUJ010000302.1 GCA_021732805.1 Betaproteobacteria bacterium
CCACCAAAATAAAAAACCGCCGCAGGGCGTTTTTTTATTTTGTGCAGGTTCAGGCGAGTAATTGTCAGGTCTGTGCTATTGCCGGAACAGCCAGTCCGCCACTGCGCACCAAAGGGCGGCAATGCCGAGAAACGACAGACCGAGTATTCAGCGCAGAGCATCGGCACTGAGCAAGGGCACTCCCCAAGCGCCGATGGTGCCGGCCAGCCCGTGATTGACCAGCGTTGCCACCAGGATGCCGGCAATGATCAGGCTCGCTTTTTTGTAACGGGCGGCCAGTATCAGTGCGAGCAGCTACGTTTTGTCGCCGATTTCGGCAAGGGCGAGTCGGTGGAAATCAGGAATGCGTCCATGGCGTGCGGTGAAATGAAGGGGGCGCACTGTAACCAAATGAAGCTGGCATCGCAAACCCGCAACAACAGAACTATTGCGCAAATTGAAAATCCATGGCCGTATGCTGTGAGTCATGCATGGTATGCAGCAGTGCGTTTCGGTAAGCTGCGGATGCGCCCGGACAAATAAAGAAATTGCCGGCAAACCAAAAAAGCAATAAAAACAATTGTTTATAAATATAGAAGGGATGGCGGTGCATATGGCCGCTCCGACCAATGACGATGACAACAAACAAAGACAACAGCCACGGCGCGATGCTGGCGCAAAGCGTCGGCGATTTTGTAAAACGCGGGGCGGACCTGCCGCGGGTGCGCGCGCTGACGCAGACCCATGCCGAATTTGATCGCGCGCAGTGGCGGCAACTGGCCGAACTGGGCTGGCTGGGCGTGCTGGCGCCGGAATCCTGCGGCGGCCTCGGGCTGGGACTGGCAGAAGCGGCCATCGTTGCCGAAGGCCTCGGTCGCGCGCTGACGCCGGAACCCTATACCGCCGTCGCCGTGCTGGCAGCACGCGCGCTGGAGCATTCCGCCGATACGCCGCTGCGTGATGAACTGCTGGGCGGACTGGCCAGCGGCGAATGTGTGCCGGTGGTGGCCTGCCACGAGCAGGCGGATGATATTGCTGCAAGGCGCGTTGCGACGACGGCAGCGCCATTTGAAGGGGGTTTCCGTGTCAATGGCAACAAACAGTTTGTGATTGGTGCTGCGGCTGCCGACGGCTACATCGTCAGCGCGCAGACCGGCGCTGAATTGCAACTGCTGTGGGTGCCGCGCGACGCGGCGGGTTGCAACACCGGATTGATTGCGCTTGCCGACGGTCGCAGTTACGGCGCAGTGACATTCAGGGACGTGGTCGTGCCGCGCGAGCAGGTGCTGGTTTCCGGCAAGACGGCGCGTGCCGCGCTGGACCGCGCGCTCGACCATGCGGCAGCTATCGCCTCGGCGGAACTGGTGGGCGTGATGAAGTGCGCGCACGAGATGAGCCTCGACTACATGAAAACGCGGGTGCAGTTCGGCAAAGCCATCGGCAGCTTCCAGGTACTGCAGCATCGCGCCGTTGATCTCTACATTCAGCAGGAGCTGGCCGATGCCGTGCTGCGTGAAGTCGTTTCCCAACTTGACGCAGCACCTGACGACAATACCCGGGCGCTGCTGGTCAGCCGTGCCAAATCGCGCTGCGCCGAGGCGGCGCTGGCCATCACCCGCGCGGCAATCCAGTTCCATGGCGCCATCGGCTTCACCGAAGACTGCGATGTCGGCCTGTATGTGAAACGCGCGATGACGCTATCGGCGTGGCTCGGCAACGGGCGCGCACATCGCGTGCGTTATGCGCTACTGGCGGCAAAAACGGAGCGGGAGGCGGCATGAGCGACTGGAATGCAATGAACGATGAGACGTTTCGCGTCGAGGTCCGTACTTTTTTCGACAACGAATTTCCGCAGCAGTACAAGTTTTTGCCACGGCGCATGCGCTGGCAGGAATGTCGCGATTGGTACCAGAAACTGTCAAAAAAAGGCTGGCTTGCGCCGAACTGGCCGCGCGAGCATGGCGGCATGGGGCTGTCGCCGACCAAACTGCTGATTTATTTCGAGGAAACCGAACGCGCCGGTGTCGGACGCATGCCTGATCAGGGCATCACCATGGTCGGACCGACGCTGATCCGTTTCGGCAACGATGCACAACGCGCATTTTTTCTGCCAAAAATCCTCGCCGGTGAAGCGATCTGGTGTCAAGGGTATTCCGAGCCCAACGCCGGCTCCGATCTGGCCAGCCTGCGCACCGAGGCGATGCTGGATGGTGACGATTACGTCATCAACGGCAGCAAAATCTGGACGTCGATGGCGCATGACGCGACACACATCTACGTATTGGCGCGCAGCGACAAGCAGGCGAAGAAAAAGCAGGAAGGCATCAGCTTTTTGCTGGTCGACATGAAAACCCCCGGCATCACGCTGCGCACCATACGCAACATCGCCGGCCATGAAGAGTTCTGCCAGGTGTTCTTCGACAACGTGCGCACACCGAAAAAGAACCTGGTCGGCGAACTGCACAAGGGCTGGACCATTGCCAAGGGTCTGCTCGGTTTCGAGCGACTCAACATCGGCAGCCCGCGCCGTCCGCTGCAGGCGCTGGAAAAACTCGAGGCTTTGGCCAAAGCGCGTGGTCTGCTGGCCGATGCCGCATTCGCCGAGCGCTTGACGCAACTGAAGCTGGATCTGGCCGACCTCGGCTCGTTGTATGGTCGCTATGTCGATCGTGCACGCCGCGGTGAAGCGCTGGGGCAGGATGTGTCGATGCTCAAGGTGTGGTCGATGGATACCTACCAGCGTCTGTCGGAACTGCTGATCGAGGCTGCCGGCGAATACGGCGCCATCGACGGCGAAGTGGCCATGGGGGATGCCCATATTGATGTGCTGTCGCCCTTCTACAACTCGCGTCCGGGCACGATTTACGGCGGCTCCAACGAAATCCAGCGCAATATTCTGGCCAAGTACGTGCTCAATCTGCCGTCCTGAGGGATGCTGAAACCATAGGGCGTTCTTTGCTGATTGTGTTTCTTCAGGACGAACGTCATCATTAGGGCCACTGATTTCATATGGAGTCCGTCATGAGCAAGACCCCCATACACACTGCATCCGCACCACAGGCCATCGGCACTTATTCCCAGGCCGTGCGCTGCGGCGACACGGTTTATCTCTCCGGTCAGATCGGCTTTGATCCCGCGACCATGCAGCTGGTTGACGGCATCGACGCGCAAATCCATCGCGTGTTCAGGAATTTGCAGGCGGTGGCGGCCGCGGCCGGCGGCAGCGTCAATGATTTCGTCAAGGTCAATGTTTATCTGACCGATCTTGGCCATTTCGCCAAGGTCAACGAAATCATGGCAACCTATTTCAATGAACCTTATCCGGCGCGCGCCGCGGTCGGCGTGGCCAGCCTGCCGCGCAATGCACTGATTGAAATCGAAGCTGTGATGCATCATCCGTTGCCGCGCTGAGGCGATCTTCACAGCTCATGGCGCGCGCACCGGCAGCAGCGTCCTCTGCGCATCACTCCTCGCTCGCAGGGCTCAGCGTCGGCACGCTGGATCGACTGGCGAAACTGGGCATACGCCAGCGCTTTGATCTGGTATTGCACCTGCCGCTGCGTTATGACGATGAAACCAGCCTGTGTCCGATTGCCGATGCCGTGCCCGGCGAAGAATGGCTGGTGCAGGGCACAATCACCGATTGCGACATCAAGTACCGCCCCAAGCGGCAACTGGTGTGCCGCATCCGCGATGACAGCGGCGAACTGACGCTGCGTTTTCTCAATTTCTACGGCAGTCAGGTCAAGACACTGGCAGCAGGCAGCATCGTGCGCGTGTTCGGCAGCGTGCGTCTGGGGCATCTGGGCGCCGAGATGGTGCATCCGCGCTATCGCGTGGTGGCGCCGGATGCGCCGGTGGCGCAGGCATTGACGCCGGTGTATCCGACAACTGCCGGGCTCAGTCAGGACGGATTGCGCCGCCTGATCGCCAAAGCACTGGCGACCGAGCCCATGCAGGAAACCCTGCCCATGACGCTGCTCGAATCACTGGGGTTTCCGCAATTCGAAGCTGCCGTGCGACTGCTGCACAATCCGCCATCCGATATCGCGCGCGCCACATTGCAGGGACGCACCCACCCCGCTTGGCGACGCATGAAATTCGATGAACTGCTGGCGCAGCAACTGTCGATGCGTGTGCATTACCGGCGCCGGCGCGCGTCGGGTGCACCGGTGCTGAAAGCGCGCGGCAAACTGGTCCATGCATTGCTGCAGCGGCTGCCGTTTCAACTGACCGGTGCGCAGAACAAGGTGCTGGCGCAGATCCGTGAAGACATCGGCCAACCCCATCCGATGCAGCGTTTGCTGCAAGGTGACGTCGGCAGCGGCAAGACCATCGTCGCTGCGCTCGCCGCATTGCAGTGTGTAGAGAACGGATATCAGGCGGCGGTGATGGCGCCGACGGAAATACTTGCTGAACAGCATTACCGCAAGTTCGCCGAATGGCTGAAGCCATTACAGATCAAGTTGGCGTGGATCTCCGGCGGGATCAAAAAAAGTGATAAAAAACAATGGCTTAATGAGATTGTGCAGGGTGAGGCGCAAATCATCGTCGGCACCCATGCCTTGTTCGAGGAAGAGGTGATGTTCAAGAACCTCGGCCTCGCGGTCATCGACGAGCAGCACCGCTTCGGCGTGCACCAGCGCCTCGCGTTGCGCATGAAAGGCACGCAATCGAACAAGAGTGGACAGAAGGACAGGCAGCCGCATCAGCTGATGATGAGCGCGACGCCGATTCCGCGCACGCTGGCGATGAGTTATTACGCCGATCTCGACGTCTCGGTGATCGACGAAGTGCCGCCGGGCCGCACGCCGGTGGTGACCAGGCTGGTGGCGGAGGAACGGCGTGATGAAGTCATCCAGCGTGTACGCGATGCCTGCATGGACGGTCGACAGGCTTATTGGGTGTGCCCGCTGATCGAAGAATCGGAAAAACTCCAGTTGCAGACCGCGCTGGATACGCATGCTCATCTGCAGCAGACGTTTCCGGAATTGCGTGTCGGTCTGGTGCACGGCCGCTTGAAATCCGCAGAAAAGCAGCAGGCGATGACGGCGTTCAAGAATGGCGAAGTGCAGTTGCTGGTGGCGACCACGGTGATCGAGGTCGGCGTTGATGTGCCCAATGCCTCGCTGATGGTGATCGAACACGCTGAACGCATGGGCCTGTCGCAGATGCATCAGTTACGCGGCCGTGTCGGTCGCGGCGCAGCGGAAAGCACCTGCGTGCTGCTGTATCAGGGCAGGCTGTCGCCGAATGCGCGGGAGCGGTTGAAAGTCATTTATGAACATACCGATGGTTTCGAGATTGCGCGGCATGATCTGAACCTGCGCGGGCCCGGTGAATTGCTCGGTGCGCGGCAGAGCGGAGTGCCGATGCTGCGGTTTGCAGATCTTGCTCTTGATTTGGATCTGCTTGATGCGGCGCGGGATGCGGCGGAGATGTTGTTGCGGGAGGAGCCGGGGGCGGCGAAGGCGCATTTGGCG
>JAKFUJ010000388.1 GCA_021732805.1 Betaproteobacteria bacterium
CAGGAAACCCTGCTCAGCGCGCAGGCCGCGCTCGCCTGGCTGGGCAGTGCCCCGGGAACAGACAACATTACGGCGCATCTGGCTGCCGTGACCGCAAACACCAGGGCAGCGTCGGCCTTCGGCGTTTCCGACGCGCGGATTTTTCCGATGTGGGACTGGGTTGGCGGACGTTATTCGCTGTGGTCTGCAGTCGGCCTGCCGGCGATGATCGCCATGGGCGGCGAAGCCTTTGACGAACTGCTTGCCGGCGCCGCGGCGATGGATGCACATTTTGCCGATGCCCCGCCGGAGAAAAACATGCCGGTGCTGCTGGCGCTGATCGGGTTGTGGCATGCCAATTTCTGGGCCATGGACTCACGCGCGGTGATTCCCTATCAACAGGGACTGGAACTGCTGCCCGCGTGGTTGCAGCAGCTTGAAATGGAAAGCCTGGGCAAACGCGTCAGTGTCCGTGGAAAAACGCTGCGTCACCAGACCGGGGTCGTGCTGTGGGGAAGCACAGGCCCCGATTGTCAGCATTCCTTTTTCCAGTTGCTGCATCAGGGAACGCAGGCTGTGCCGGTGGACTTCATAGCCTGCAGCGCTTCACGCAGCAATGATGGCAATGACACGAATGAAATCCAGGCGGTGCTGCTCGCAAACTGCTTTGCGCAATCCGCACTGCTGATGAGCGGCGTTCCCGAATCCAATATTGAACAGCAATTGCTGCAAAAGAATCTCAGCAAGCGCGAGGCCGCACGACTCACGCCGCACCAGGTGCTCCCCGGCAACCGGCCGAGCAATACCCTGCTGCTGCCTGTTTTGACACCGCGTAACCTCGGCGCCCTGCTCGCGCTCTACGAACATCGTACTTTCGTGCAAAGCGCGATCTGGGATATCAACGCCTTTGACCAGTGGGGCGTGGAACACGGCAAACGGCTTGCCGGCAGCCTGCTCCCCGAATTCACCTCGACTGCGCCAACATCAAAACATGACGCATCCACCAACGGCCTGATCAACCATTCAAAACAGCACAACCGGAGACAGACATGAACGACGAAGCCCTGAACATGAGCATCCGCAAATTCCTCAAAACCGTCGGCGTCAATTCGCAACTGGCGATTGAAAAGGCGGTGCGCAAAGCGATCGAAGACGGCAAACTCAAAGGCAGCGAATCGTTGCCGGCGACGATGACGCTGAATGTCGGCGCACTGGCGCTGGAAGTGAAATTCGACGGGGATTTGAAGCTGAACTGAGTCTGGCGGCGAACAACGGCAACAGATCAGATTTTCATGATCTGTTCGCGGTAGTAGCGCAATTCGGCGATGGATTCATGAATGTCGGCCAGCGCTTCGTGTTTGCCGTGTTTGACCATGCCGGTCAGCACTTCCGGTTTCCAGCGCCGCGCCAGTTCCTTCAGCGTGCTGACGTCGATCAGCCGGTAGTGGAAATAATCATCCAGCTTGGGCAGGTACTTGACCAGAAAACGCCGGTCCTGGTGCACTGAGTTGCCACAGATCGGCGATACGCCCTTGGGCACATGCTGCGCCAGAAAGCCGATCATCTGCGCCTCCACCTCGGCTTCGGTCAGCACTGAAGCCTTCACACGGTCAATCAGCCCGGATTTCTTGTGGGTCGATTTGTTCCAGTTATCCATCGCATCGAGCACCGCATCGGACTGATGCACTACCAGCACCGGCGCTTCGGCGACGACATTCAACTGCGCATCGGTGATGACGATGGCGATCTCCAGCACGCGGTCGGTTTCGGGGTGCAGTCCGCTCATCTCGATGTCGATCCAGATCAGCGCGTTGGAATCCTGTGCCATAATGATTTTGATGTTTTATTAATCTTTTCCAAAAACATGACAGCCTCGCCAGAGGCATGTTTTTGTCATTATTAATGTAGTTTTCAATAATGGGGAATTTTCAGGCACTTATTGTGTCACATGCCCGCACCCCCAGATAAACAAATATGCAAACTTTTGGCCTGATTTTTCTTGTTGCACTGCTCCTGACAGTCGCCGCCCGCCTGTGGCTGGCCAACCGCCACGCAGCCCATGTACTGGCGCACCGCAACGCGGTACCGGCGCAGTTTGCTGACGTCATCACGCTGGAAGCGCATCAGCGCGCAGCCGATTACACCGCCACCAAAACCCGCTTCGCGATGGTCGACCTGCTCGCCGGCACCGCATTGATACTGATTTTCACCTTCGGCGGCGGCCTGCAGGCGCTGCACAACCTGAGCGCCGTATGGTTCGACCCGGGCATCGTGCGCGGTCTGGCGCTGCTTGGCGGATTTACAGTGATATCGATGCTCGTCGACATTCCGTTCAGCCTTTATCGCACCTTTGTCATCGAAGAGCGTTATGGTTTCAACAAAGTCACCGTAAAACTGTTCTGGATCGATTTCATCAAGGGTCTGGTGCTGGGTACCGCGCTTGGCCTGCCGCTGGCAGCGACCGTGTTGTGGCTGATGGAGCGCATGGGTGAATGGTGGTGGTTTTATGCCTGGCTGACGTGGATGGCGTTCAACATCCTGATGCTGGCGGTGTATCCGACGTGGATCGCGCCGCTGTTCAACAAGTTCTCGCCGCTGACCGATGCCGCGATGAAAGAACGCGTCGAGCGCCTGCTTGACCGCTGCGGATTCAAGGTCAAGGGCCTGATGGTGATGGACGGCTCGCGCCGTTCCAGCCACGGCAATGCCTATTTCACCGGCTTCGGCAAAACCAAACGCATTGTGTTTTTCGACACGCTGCTGGCACGGCTGGAGCCGCAGGAAGTCGAAGCGGTGCTCGCGCATGAACTGGGACACTTCAAGCTGAAACACGTGATCAAGCGCATCGTCGGCATTTTCGCGGTCAGTCTCGGTTTCCTGTGGCTGCTCGGCTGGGTACTCGACAAACCGTGGTTCTACGAGGGGCTTGGAGTAAGCACGCCGTCCACCGCGATGGCGCTGGTGCTGTTCTCAATCGTGGTGCCGGTGTTCACTTTCCTGTTCCAGCCGCTGAGCGCGATGATTTCACGCAAGCACGAATTCGAGGCCGACGCCTTTGCTGCACAGTACACGCCGGCTTCCAACCTGATTACGGCGCTGGTCAAGCTCTACAAGGACAATGCCTCGACGCTGACGCCCGACCCGCTGCATTCGGCCGTTTACGATTCGCATCCTCCCGCCACCACGCGCATCGCGCGGTTGCAGCAGGCCCCGGCGCACTGAACGCAGCGCATGATGAGCGATCTCGCCCAAAAAAAATGCGTCCCCTGCGAAGGTGGTGTCGCGCCGCTGACCACTGAAGAAGTTTCGTCTCTGCTGAAACGCCTCAAGGGCTGGGCATGCACCGATGGCAAGCTGACCAAAACCTACCAGTTCCGCAATTACCACGAGACCATGGCTTTCGTAAACGCAACGGCATGGATTTCGCATCGCGAGGATCATCATCCCGATCTGGTGGTGGGTTACAAACAGTGCCGGGTGGAGTACATCACCCACGCCATCGGCGGTCTGTCGGAAAACGATTTCATCTGCGCCGCCAAGATCGACAGCCTGCTTGACCCCTGAAACACCAGCACCGGGACTGATCACCGCCGCGTACGGCCGGCGTTTCCTGGTCGAATGCGCCGATGGCCGCGTGCGCGATTGTGTGACACGCGGCAAACGCACCGACTATGCCTGTGGCGACCAGGTCACTGTCACCGATCAGAACGATGAACAGGGCGTGATCGACGGCTGCGCGCCGCGACAGACGCTGCTCTACCGCTCCGACCGCTGGAAACAGAAGCTGATCGCCGCCAATGTCACGCAGATGATCATGGTGGTGGCGCCGCTGCCGTCGTTCGACCTCGGCGTGCTCGACTGCTGCCTCGCCGCCGCGGAACACGCCGGCATCAAACCGTTGATCGTGCTCAACAAGGCGGATTTGCCGGAGTCGGCAAAATCGGCGACCGCGCTGTCGCTGTATACCAACATGGGTTACCCGTTGCTGAAACTGGTGGCAACCCAAAGCGTGGATGAACTGCGCCCGCAGCTTGCCGGACAGCGCAGCGTGCTGGTCGGTGAATCCGGGATGGGCAAATCAACCATACTCAACCAGCTGGCGCCGCAGGCTGCGGCGCTGACCCGGGAAATCTCCGCGTCACTGGGTACCGGCAAACACACGACCTCGCATGCACGGCTGTATCACCTCGATGCCGGAAGCGACATCATCGACACCCCCGGCGTGCAGGCATTCGGCGTCCATCACCTGGGCGTGGCGGACCTCGCATCGGCATTCATCGAGTTCCGGCCGTATATCGGGCAATGCCGTTTCCGCGATTGCCGGCACCTCGATGAACCCGATTGTTCAATCACGGCAGCGCATGAAGCCGATAAAATCGATACCCGGCGGCTGATGGTTTACCGCAGACTGGCGGAGGAAAATCTGCGTCAGCAGAAAAAGTTCTGACGTATTTACCCTAAAGCACTCGCCAGTGAGACCAGCAACAGCAGGAACATCCACAGCACCAGCGCGCGCCAGATCAGGCCTACGGCGCCGCGCAGGTCCTCGACACTGACCTCTTCGCCCATGCCCATCTCCGGCCTCTGGTTGAGCATGCCGTCTTCGCGCAATGCGCCGCCGAGTCTGACGCCCAGCGCGCCGGCGCCGCTTGCCAGTACCACGCCTTCTGCGCGCTGCGAAGCAAGTCCCCCTGGGGGGCCGCGGCCCCAGCCGGCGGCCTGGGTGCGCCAGCAATAGGCGGCATCTTCAAAATTACCGGCAACGGCAAACGTGGCGGCAGTAATGCGCGCAGGCAGCCAGTCAATCCAGAAAAATGCCCGTTCGGCAAAAAAGGCAAACGCGCGTTTTTCCGGCTCCAGTTGCCGGCCCCAGCGATCAGCCAGCAGATCGGCCGCGCGGTAAACCACCGGGCCGACCGGGCCGAATACCACAAACCAGAAAATCGGCCCCAGTACGTAACGATGCGCCTGCAACAGACCCAGTTCGATAGCGACCCGCGAGATTTCGGCGGCATTCAGTTCATCCGCCGGCACGCCGCGCCAGCGGCCCAGCACATCGCGTGCAGCATTGATGTTCTGCTCGCGCAGCGCCTGGGCGATTTCGGTAAAGCAGTGGCTGAAGCGGCGAAACCCCATCGTCACATAGAGCACCGCAACGCTCCACGCTATTGCCAGCAGTGCGCCGGCTTCATGCAGCAACACATAAACAATCACCGTCAGCAAGGCCAGCGGCAACACCGCAAGCAGCCACGCGATCACGCCGTGATTCGCCTGCAGTCCGTTGAACCGCCGCTCCAGAAAATCGGCGTACTGTTCAAACGCGGCGTACAGTGCGTTGCCGCGGCGTAGCGGCCATGCCTGTTCAAGGAGTAATGCGAATGCCAGTGCCAGGAATTTCATGCGTCCGCGCCCACAATAAAATTGTTAATTAAAACAATTACTTACAGTTTACTGTCACAGGTA
>JAKFUJ010000274.1 GCA_021732805.1 Betaproteobacteria bacterium
GTACTGTCTTTCCAGCAGACGATTTTTTGCGCCAGTGCCGGTGCAGAGGTGGAGAGCATGACAACGGCCATGCCGGCAGCGGCCAGCAGGCGGAACGAAGTGGACGGCAAAAGCGTGCATTCAGACATGGTTTACCCCGTACATTTTGCGATAGGCAGCGACCGCGCTGAGCTGCGACGCCATGCCTTTTTCATTTTCCAGATAGCCGATCAAATCCTCCAGCGTGGCGATGCTGATGACCGGAATGCCATACAACTGTCCGACTTCCTGTGTGGCCGACAGTTCCGCGGAACCGCGTTCCATGCGGTCGAGCGCGATCAGCACACCCGCCGGCACCGCATTGGCGGCGCGAATCAGGTTGACGGATTCGCGCACCGAAGTGCCGGCCGAAATGACGTCATCAACGATCAGTACACGGCCCGCCAGCGGTGCGCCGACCACGGTGCCGCCTTCGCCATGGTCCTTGGCTTCCTTGCGGTTGTAGCTGAACGGCACGTTGCGGCCGGACTCCGCCAGCGCAATCGCCACGCCTGCCACCAGCGGTATGCCCTTGTATGCCGGACCGAACAGCATGTCGTAAGGAACAGCCGTTGCGGAAATTGCTTTGGCGTAAAATTGCGCAAGCTGCCGCAGCGAGCTGCCGTCGCAGAACAACCCGGCGTTGAAAAAATACGGTGACAGCCGTCCGGCCTTGGTCTTGAACTCGCCGAACAGCAGTACTCTGGTGTCGATGGCGAAACGGATGAATTCCTGTCGGAAACTGGCGGCCATATTCTTGTTTCAGCCGGCGTGCCGGCGGCGGATAAGTGTAGAAAAGCGTTGAAAACCTGAAAGGCAGGCGGTGGCACGATACCGCCGACTGAAATGCGGCCAGACTGATAACGATGAAAATTATAACCCTGAATCTCAACGGTATCCGCTCAGCGGCGCGCAAAGGTTTCCTTGAATGGTTGCCGCGTCAGCGTGCAGACCTGATCTGTGTCCAGGAAATCAAGGCGCAGGCTGCCGACATGAGCGATGAATTGCTGGCATGTGGCGGCTATCAGGGCCATTTTCATTATGCCGAGAAAAAAGGCTACAGCGGCGTCGGCATTTATTCCAAGGTGGCGCCCAAGCGGATTACAGCCGGGCTGGGTGATGCCGAAATTGATGCCGAGGGCCGTTATCTGCAGGCGGACTTTGGCGATCTCTCGGTGATTTCCGTGTATCTGCCGTCGGGTTCGAGCGGGGAGCATCGGCAGCAGGCCAAGTTCAGCTTCATGAAAAAGTTTTACCCGCATCTGAAACGGCTGAAAGCCGAAGCCCGTGAAATCGTGCTCTGCGGCGACTGGAACATCGCCCATCATGAGATCGATTTGAAGAACTGGCGCGGCAACCGCAAAAATTCGGGGTTCCTGCCGGAAGAACGCGAATGGCTGACTGGTGTGTTTGACGAGCTCGGCTGGGTGGATGTATTCCGGCGCATCGATACGCGACCGGAGCAGTACACCTGGTGGTCGAACCGCGGGCAGGCCTGGGCAAAAAACGTCGGCTGGCGCATTGATTACCAGATCGCCACGCCGGGGATTGCTGCCACCGCACGCAAGGCGGCGATTTACAAGGATGAACGCTTCTCTGACCATGCACCGTTGACCATTCATTACAGCGGGAACCTTGCTTGACCGCATCCCGCCCGAAGTTCGCGCCATTATCGGGGCGAGAGGCGCTGGCCTCGGTGTTCAGCGGGCGCATGCTGGTGGCATTGCTGATGGGGTTTTCTTCCGGCCTGCCGCTGTTGCTGACCGGATCGGTGCTGCAGGCGTGGCTGAGTGATGGCGGTGTGGACCTCGCACGCATCGGCCTGTTCGCGCTGATCGGGTTGCCCTATACCCTGAAATTCCTGTGGTCGCCGCTGTTCGATCGTTACACGCCGCCATTGCTGGGCCGGCGCCGCGGCTGGCTGGCGTTGACGCAGATCGTACTCGCGGGCGGGCTGCTGTTGCTGAGCACTGCGCAACCGACAGCGGATCATCTCTGGCTGGTGCTGGTCGCGGGACTGCTGGTGACGTTTTTTTCAGCGTCGCAGGATATCGTGATCGATGCCTATCGCCGGGAAAGCCTGGGTGAAGCCGAGCTGGGGCTGGGATCGGCGTTGTATGTGAACGGTTACCGCATCGGCATGCTGCTCGCCGGCGGCGGCGGGTTGATACTGGCCGACTGGCTGTCGTTCGAGGCGATGTACCGCATCATGGCGATGTGCATGATCGCCTGTGTCGCGGTGACATTGTTTGCGGCCGAACCTCCCCTGCCTGAAGGTCGTCCGCGCACCTTGCGCGAGGCGGTGGTGATGCCGTTCCGCGACTATTTTTCGCGTCACGGCGCCTGGTTGATCCTCGCCTTCATCCTGCTCTACAAACTCGGCGACACCATGGCCTCGGCGATGACCACGCCGTTTTATCTGGACATTGGGTACACCAAGACCGAAATCGGTACCGTGGTCAAGCTGTTCGGTTTCTGGGCGACGATTGCCGGCGGCACGCTGGGCGGAATATGGATACTGCGCGCCGGCACGCATCGCGCGCTGTGGCTGTTCGGCATCGGTCAGATGGTTTCAACGCTGGGGTTTGTGGTGCTGGCGTGTTATCCCGGGAGTATCGCCGGACTGGCCGTAGTGGTGGCGGTCGAGAACCTGACGGCAGGCATGGGCACCGCGGCATTTGTCGGGTTCATGGCAGCGCTGACGGACCGCCGTTTTACCGCCACGCAATATGCGTTGCTGTCGAGTCTGACGGGAGTGCCGCGGGTGTTGCTGGCCGCACCCACCGGCTGGATGGCGCAAGGCCTGGGTTGGCCGGTTTTTTTCCTGTTCTGTGCGTTGATTGCCATCCCCGGATTGCTGCTGTTGCGCCGGGTGATTGCGATGGCAGCCGGGCCCGTCGCGGCTCAGCCGCCGAAGTGATACACCGCGAGTTCGCCCAGCAGGTTCGGCCATGAGGTGATCGGACGCCCGTCGGTCAGTACCGTGCGCCCGACGATGCGGATGCCGCGCTCGCTGCAGAATTTCTCGAAATCAGCCACTGTGCACAAATGGATGTTCGGCGTGTTGAACCATTCGAACGGCAGGTTTTCCGACACCGGCATGCGTCCGCGCAGGATCTGCAGGCGGTTTTTCCAGTAACCGAAGTTGGGGAAAGTAACGATGCCGGCGCGTCCGACGCGCAGCATTTCGCGCACGATGCGCTCGGTATTGCGCATCGCCTGCAGCGTCTGCGACAGCACGACATAGTCGAACGAATGGTCCTCGAATTCGGCGAGGCCGCGTTCGAGGTCGCTCTGGATGACGTGCACGCCGTTTTTGACACAGGCCAGCACGTTGCCGTCGTCAATCTCGACGCCGTAGCCGGTGACGCCGCGCGCCTGCTGCAGGTATTTCAGCAGCGTGCCGTCGCCGCAGCCCAGATCGAGTACATGCGCATCGCGTTTGACCCATTGCGCAATGGCGGCGAAATCCGGGCGTTGCGTGCCGCTCAACCCGGTCATCAAGCAAGCTCCTCTGTGACACGGGCAAAATAGGCCGCCACCAGCCGGTGGTAACGCGGGTCATCGAGCAGGAAAGCGTCATGGCCGTGCGGCGCATCGATTTCGGCGTAAGTGACCCGCGCGCGGTTGTCGAGCAAGGCCTGAACAATTTCCCGGGAACGCTCCGGGGAGAACCGCCAGTCGGTGGTGAACGAGATCACCAGCACGCCGGCAGCCACGGCTTTCAGTGCCTGCGACAGATTGCCGTCGTGCCCGAACGCAGGGTCGAAATAATCCAGCGCCTTGGTGATGCGCAGATAAGTATTGGCATCGAAATAGTCCGCGAACTTGTTGCCCTGATGGCGCAGGTAGGATTCGATCTCGAATTCGGTATCGAAACTGTAGCCGGGTTTGCCGTGTTTCAGCTGCCGCCCGAACTTGTTCGCCATCTCGTCGTCCGACAAGTAGGTGATGTGTCCGACCATGCGCGCGACGCGCAGACCGCGCTTGGGTGCGACATCCTGCGCCTGATAGTTGCCTTCGTTGAAGTCGGGGTCGGTGATGATGGCCTGGCGGGCGACTTCGTTGAAGGCGATGTTCTGCGCCGACAGGTTGGGCGCGCAGGCAATGACAATGCTGTGACGCAGCCGCTGCGGATAGCGGATGGCCCACGCCAGCGCCTGCATTGCGCCGAGGCTGCCGCCCATCACCGCGGCAAATTGCTTGATGCCGAGATGATCAGCCAGTCGCGCCTGGGCATCGACCCAGTCTTCGACGGTAATCACCGGAAAATCGCCGCCCCAGGGTTTGCCGGTATCCGGGTTGATGTTCAGAGGACCCGTTGATCCATGGCAGCCGCCAAGGTTGTTGACGCCGATGACAAAAAAGCGATGGGTGTCCAGCGGCTTGCCGGGGCCGATCATGTTGTCCCACCAGCCGGTGTTGCCGGGTTCTTCGGCATACACCCCCGCAACATGATGCGAGGCGTTGAGCGCATGACACACCAGTACGGCATTGCTGCGGTCGGTATTGAGGGCGCCGTAGGTTTCGTAAACCAGTTGGTAGTCGTGCAGCACCGCACCGCTGCGCAAGGGCAACGGCTCGGTGAAATGCGCGGTCTGCGGTGTGACGATGCCGACCGATGTGCTTGTATGTGGTGTTTTGCTGGCAGCCATAAAAAAACCCCGGAGCCTGCGCGCCGGGGTCCTGAGAATCGAAATTACGAGAATACGATCTCTTTAGCCGGATTTATTGCGCGCCCGCAAGCTGAACTCAAATCGGCGCGAAAACTGTGGAGCTACGTTACCCGCGGGACCATTGTTTGTCAAATGCGGGCCCGGTCAAATGCGCGTCAGGGATCGGGTCAGGTATTGAGTTTGTCGAGCATGCCGCGCAGCTTTGCGGAATCCGTCGCGCGCAGCATTTTTTTGGCGACGGGGCGGACATCGGCAAGGCTGGTTTTGAGCACGCGCTGCTTGATGTCGGGCAGATGCGCCGAGTGCATTGAAAACTGGCGCAGGCCGAGGCCCAGCAGCAGGCGCGTGAGCGCCACGTCACCGGCCATTTCACCGCAGATGGAAACGGGGATGTGCGCCTTGTCGGCAGTTGTAAAAATGTGCGAGAGCAGCATCAGTACCGCCGGATGCAGCGGATCGTAAAGATGGGCGACGGTGTCGTCGGTGCGGTCGATGGCCAGCATGTATTGAATCAGGTCGTTGGTGCCGACAGACAGGAAATCCAGCCGCTTGGTCAGCAACCCCAGCGCCAGTGCCGCCGCCGGAATTTCGACCATGCCGCCAACGGGGATGTTGCGGTCATAGACGATGCCTTCCGCGTCGAGGCTCCGTTTGGCCTGGTCGATCAGCAGCAGCGCCTGATCGACCTCGGATGCGTTAATCAGCATCGGGATCAGGATTTTCATCTTGCCGTAGCGTGACGCCCGC
>JAKFUJ010000016.1 GCA_021732805.1 Betaproteobacteria bacterium
TTGGCGCCGACGTTGACCTCGACCAATACATCAATGGTGACGCCGGCCTCGCGCGCCGCAATGTCGATCTGCGCGACATTGCCGGCATCATCGGCGCACACCGTGATCTTCGCTTTTTTCGCCAGCGCCGCCAGCCGCTTCAGCTTGGTCATGCCGACCACTTCATTGGCGATCAGTACGTCCTTGACGCCGCCTTCGACCATGGCCTCGGCTTCGCTGACTTTCTGGCAACACACGCCGACGGCGCCCAGCGCAATCTGGCGCAGCGCGATTTCCGGACACTTGTGGCTTTTCGCATGCGGCCGCAGCATGATCCTGCGGCCTGCGATGGATTCATTGAGCTTTTGCAGATTGTGCTCGAACGCGTCGAGATCGAGGATCAGCGCCGGCGTATCCACATCAGCCAGGAACATCCCCGGCTGCGCGAGTGGAATGCGCGGCATTACGCGGACTTGGGGCCGTGGCCCGGATCATAGTGCCCACCCGCCATCATCCCGTCGGCGGCCTTGCCGATGATGCCGTGCGACAGATCCTTGACCGCAAAAAACATCGCGTCTTCTTCGGGCATGGCGATCGTGTAATGCACGATGTTCGCCGGGAAATACAGCAGTGTGCCGGGACCGCAGATCTGCTCGGGACCGTCGCCGACCTTGACCCGCATCATGCCCTTGACGATGTAGTTCCACTGTTCATTGGGATGCAGGTGCGGACGCGAACCGGTGCCTTTTTCCTTGGTCACCAGTGCGCACTGCATGCGCTCGCCCTCGATCACCGGTCCCATCGCGGTGGAGTATCCGGTGCCGGCCTCGATCTGGTCCATTTCCGCCATCTTGAAAATGAACTTGCCGTTGCCACCCTTGATGGCGCCCTTGGTCTTGGTTTCTTCACCAGTTGCCATGCTTCACTCCGTGTTTGATATTGTCCAGTACCGGTCAAAACTGATTCGTCACCCCGGCGCGCCCCGAAGGAAGTCCCCTTGGGGGGAAAGCCGGGGTCCAGCACCGGTGCACGAAAAAACCGCAACCCCTCTGGATTCCGGCTTGCGCCGGAATGACGATGTGAATCATGCTCTTCGGGCTCGACTCCGCCTCATATTACCGCCTTGAGCCCGGCCTGCTCGGCGCCATAGGCGCATACCGCTTCGTCTTCATCACCGGTACCGCCGCTGCCGCCCGCCGATCCGACCACATTGCCGGCAGCGTCCTTGATCAGCACGGCGCCCGGCTGCGGCAGGAATTTGCCTTGTGCAGTCGCAGCGAGCGTGATCATGAAATTGGGATTTTCCTTGGCACGTCCGGCCAGCGCGCGGCTGGAACAGCCCATCGCCACCGCTGACCACGCTTTGCCGAGGGCGACGTCATAACGGAACATCGTGGCATTGTCCTGGCGCTGCGCGGCAATCAGATGACCCGACGCGTCGAGCACGACAACGGCGAGCGGGCTCACTTTCATTTCTTTCGCCTTGGCAAACGCTTTTTCGATAATGGTATTGGCCTGCTGCAGCGTGATCCTGGACATGGGTTTCTCCGTGGATGATAAGAACGGACCACTCACTGAGTGGTCCGTGGGAATGGGCTAGCGACTATACAAAGACGGCGGATTCAGTGTCAATGAAACCCGTAACCATTCAGTCACGGATAAAAATCTTAACCGGTTGTTTTGATTCGTATTCCCGCGATCCAGCAGCGGGTCAGTCCGCAGTCACTTCGGCCAGCCCCTCTTCGATGAACCGGATTAGCAGGTGCCGGGTCCGGCTGCCGGCGTAAATCCAGCCCAGCGTCAGCAGTGTGATCGATCCGCCCAGAACCAATAGCTGGTTATCGCCACTGTGCAACTGCCGCAACAGGCCTGAGACCAGCAAGCCCAGACTCATCACCAGCAGGCCGGTGAACTGGATTTTGGTCTGCATCCTGTATTGCAACGTGCCTTCAATGAGGGTGCCGGTATCACCGGCTCGCAAGGTTCCGTCGAACTCAACGATGTCGCCGGCGTAACCGGCGAGGTTTTCTTTCCAGACCCGCAACCGCGATCCCTTGAGTGACCCGACCAGACGGTCTCGCACACTGAAACGTCCCGCAGACAGCAGGGTTTTCAGACGGGCAGACACCCTTTCAGGTGCTGCCGTTCCCGTGATCTGCAACGGCTGACGCCAGAAAATGAACATGCCGGATATTAACCGGCCGGCTTTCAGACCGCAGCCGATTTGGGCGCGATCAAACCTTCTTTTTCGAGCAGTTGATAAACACCGCCCGCCTGCACCAGCGCCATCAGTGGCGCTGGCAGCGGTTTGCCCTGCAACGCGGTGCCACGGGTGATATTGCGCACCCCGGCTGTTTCAAATTCGACATCGGCTTCCTCGCTTTCACTGAATGCCGCATGGACACCCGGGCACTCCAATGCCGGGAATGCAAAATTCACGCAGTTGCGCATGAACAGCCCGTTGAGTGATTCAGCGATCAGGCAGGCCAGGCCAAGATTCTTCAGAGAACGCGCGGCAGCCCGGCTCGAACCCATGCCGAAATTATTGCCGCCGATCAGGATGTCGCCCTTTTTGACCTGCTCCGCCCAGCCCGGACGGTTCGCGCTGAACACATACATCGCCTGCTCTTCATGCGTCAGATAAAACGCCTTGTTGGGCAGGATCAGGTCGGTGTTGATGTTATCACCGACGATCCACACCCGCGCTTTGAATCTCATGGGCGCTTTTTTCATATCCGTCATTGCAGGAACTCCCGCGGGTCAGTAATGACGCCCGTCAGCGCCGATGCCGCCACGGTCGCCGGTGATGCCATGTAGACCTGCGAACTCGGATCACCCATGCGGCCCTTGAAATTGCGCGTACTCGACGTCAGGCAGACTTCATTGGGACCCAGCACACCCATATGACCGCCGCCGCAGGCCCCGCAGGTCGGCGGCGCAATCATTGCACCGGCTTCGATCAGCGTTTGCACCGCACCGCTGGCCACCACATCGCGATACACCGTCTGCGATGCCGGCACCACGATGAAACGCACACCGGGGGCGATACGCCGGCCCCTGACCACGCGTGCCGCGAGTTCGATGTCGTCCTGGGTGCCGTTGGCGCAGGAACCGATGTAGGCCTGGTCGATGCGCGTGCCGGCGGTTTTGGCAACCGGCTGCGAGTTGTTGACCACGCTGTCGGGCAAAGCCACCAGCGGCTCCAGTGCCGACAGGTCGATGTTGCGCACAGCCAGATACTTGGCATCGGCATCGGGACGCACCGGTACGAACGGAGCCGGGTTCCGCGCGCTGATCCACTCGGTCAGTGCAGCATCGGCTTCGAAGGTCGCAAACTCCGCCGACAGCTCAGCCGACATCGCGGCGATGGTCTTGCGCGCGTTAACTGAAAGCCCCGCGACACCGGGTCCGCCGTACTCGACATTCATCGTCGCATGCGCGCCGTGTACGCCGGCAATCTGCAGGAAGGCATCTTTTGCGGTGACCGCCTCGGGCAATTTGCCGTGCAATTCATAACGCACGGTTTCGCCACAACGGAACCAGGTCTGGCCCTTGATCGCCGCATAGATGATGTCCGGACCGCCGACGCCGCGCGCCAGGCAGTTGAACACGCCCGCGCTGCAGGTATGCGAATCACTGCACAACAGCACCGAGCCCGGCAACGCATAACCGTAATCGGCCACCAGCTGATGGCTGATGCCCTGATTGTGGCCGACGTCATGAAAACGTTTGATGCCGAATTTCTTGACGAAGGCGCGGCCGGTGACCTGCGCCGCTGCAGCCTGCTGCGTCGGCGCCGGCACGCGGTGATCAAAGGTCACCACGATTTTCGACGGGTCTGCGACTTGCAGGATGTCACGCCAGTTATTGGGCATGAAATTGTTGTCGAACAGGATCACGGTATCGACATCCACCGTGACCACGTCGCCCGGCACTACAACCTTGCTGCCGCTTTTTGCGGCAAGGATTTTTTCTGCGATGGTCATGCCCATGGAACTTGCCTCCAGTCAATTCCGTGCAAACGAATATTTATTCGTTTGCACCCGCAATCACCCTTCCCCCGCGGGGGCAAGGGAACACTTGAAGCGAAGCAGAGGGGGCGGGGATGAGGGATCATTTTCTAGCCGCCTTTGTACTTCGCTTCCATCTCGTCCAGCACTTTCATGCCCATCAGGTCATTCAATTCCTCGAATCCAATCTGCAGATCGGTACGGTCAACAACGATGTTTTTGCCAACCACTTCTTCCTTGAACACCTCCAGCGCATTCATCATGCCGCGCAGTGCGGCGGTCGTCAGCAAACGCGGATAACTCACTGCAGCAACACCGATGTCCTGCAATTGCTTCGGCGACATCAGCGGTGTGGTCTTGCGTGGCCGCATGCCGAGACCCATGTTCACAATCAGCGGCTTCGGCACGTTTTTCGCAACCTTGGCAATGTCTTCCTTCGACAGCAGCGCATCGGCGTACATCACGTCCGCGCCGGCTTCGGCATACATGTTCAGACGGCGGATCGCTTCGTCCACGCCATGCGGTCCGGCGGCATCGGTGCGTGACACGATCACAAAATCATTATCGCGACGCGCGTCCACCGCGGCCTTGACCTTCTGCACCATTTCTTCGGCGGGAATGCATGACTTGCCGGCCATGTGGCCGCAGCGCTTGGGCCACACCTGATCCTCGATCATCAGCGCCGCCATACCGGCTTTCTCGAAGGCGCGCACCACAAAATGCACGGTCATCGCATTGCCATAACCGGTGTCGGCGTCGGCGCGCAGCAGCAGGTCCGAGCAGTCGGCGAGCCGTCGCGCATTGTTCAGGTTCTCCTCGAAAGTCATCACGCCGCGGTCGGCCCAGCCCATGCGGCTCTCCGAAACGCCGGCGCCGGAAATGGAAGCCGTCTTGAAACCGGCGCGCTCAATCAACCGCACGCTGTAACCGTCGTAGACGCCGGGCTGGATCAGGATTTCCTTCTTGTAGATCAAGTCCTTGAACTGCCTGCCTTTGCTCATCATGTGAAATTCTCCTGGAAAATACAGACGTTCATTTTATCAACCCGTCTGATGTTTGCTGTACACAACAATCGGATATTGGACTCAAAGACAAACAAAGACAGGGTGCTGGACTAAAATGCCCCTTCCATCAGGAGAACCACATGCGCACCAAAACAACGACTGAACTGCGGCGTTTGCTGAAAGGCGGCAAAACCCTGGTCAAGCCCGGCGCCTACAACGCGCTGTCGGCAAAAATCATCGAAAAAGCCGGCTTTCAGTGCTGTGGCGTTACCGGCTATGGCGTCTCCGCCTCGCTGCTCGGCAAACCCGATGTCGGCCTGATCACGCTCGACGAAATCGTCATGATCACCCGCTACATCGCCCGCGCCGTCAAAATCCCGGTCATCGCCGACGCCGACACCGGTTTCGGCAATGCCATCAATGTCATGCGTACCGTCGAGGATT
>JAKFUJ010000419.1 GCA_021732805.1 Betaproteobacteria bacterium
GCAGATTCCCGTTTTCATTGCTTTGTATTGGGTGCTGCTGGGCAGCGTCGAAATGCGCCAGGCACCATTTGCACTGTGGATCAAGGATCTGTCGGTCGCGGATCCGTTTTATATCCTGCCCATCCTGATGGGTGCGACGATGATCATTCAGACCCGGCTTAATCCGGAGCCGCCGGATCCGGTGCAGGCGAAGATCATGAAAATCATGCCGATTGCCTTCAGCATTTTCTTTTTCTTCTTTCCCGCAGGCCTGGTGCTGTACTGGCTGGTCAACAACGTACTCTCGATCGCGCAGCAGTGGCACATCACCCGGGCCATGGAAAACGCGGCGAAACAGGCGAAGTCCAAGGCCTGAGCGCCGGTGACGTTGCGCGGCGCTATACTCGCCGCGCATGATTCATCGAGACATCATTGCGGCCATTGCCACGGCGCCGGGGCGCGGTGGCATCGGCATCATCCGCATTTCCGGAACACAACTCTCACGGTTTGTCGTCGGGCTGACCGCGCGCGCACTCGAACCGCGCCGTGCATTGCTGACCGCTTTTCTGGACGCGTCGGGTCAATCACTCGATGAAGGTGTGCTGCTGTTTTTTCCGGCGCCGCATTCCTATACCGGTGAAGATGTCATCGAACTGCAGGGACATGGCGGACCGGTGGTGATGCGCCAATTGCTGCAGCGCTGTCTGGAACTGGGCGCGCGGGTGGCGCGCGCCGGTGAATTTACCGAGCGTGCCTATCTGAACGGACGTATGGATCTGGCGCAGGCTGAAGGTGTTGCGGATCTGATTGAAGCTTCAACGGCCTTGTCCGCCCGTGCCGCACTGCGTTCCTTGCAGGGAAATTTTTCTCAATTAATTCAACAACTTACTGATAAAATCATCACCTTGCGCAGCCTGCTCGAGGCGACGCTGGATTTTCCCGAAGAAGAAGTCGAGTTCCTGACCGCTGGTCGCGCACAGCAACAGCTGTCTGCGGTTCGTGAACAACTGGAGGCAACCTTGGCGGCGACCCGTCAGGGCAGCCTGCTACGCGATGGCATTCAGGTTGTGCTGATCGGCGAGCCCAATGTCGGCAAGTCGAGCCTGCTCAATCGTCTGGCCGGCGAAGAGGTGGCCATAGTCACCGAAGTTCCGGGAACCACCCGTGACGCGATTCGCGAGCAAATCGATATCGATGGATTGCCTGTGCATATCATCGATACCGCAGGCCTGCATGAAACCACGGATACGGTTGAACGAATCGGCATCAACCGCACCTGGGCAATGATTGAGAAAGCCGATCTGGCGCTGGTGGTATCCGATGCAGGCGGGAGCAATGACCGCGCCAGCCGCGCGATCATCGACCGCCTGCCGTCCGGATTGGCACGCATCCGGGTCAACAACAAAATCGATCTGACCCGGCACGACGCCGGGCGGGCGCGGGCAGGCGACGAAGAGCAGGTTTGGGTTTCCGCAAAAACGGGCACCGGGCTGGATTTACTGAAACAGGCGATTTGGGATCAGGCAGGCTGGCAACCTTCCGGAGAGGGGCTATTTACCGCCCGGACGCGTCACATCGAGGCTTTGCGGGCGGCTCAGCGCCATATGGCAGCAGCAGCCGGGGTGACCGACCGCCTGGAGCTGTATGCCGAAGAATTGCGCTTGGCGCATGAGGCGCTGGGCGGGATTACCGGGGAATACACCCCGGATGACCTGCTGGGCGAAATTTTCTCGAAATTCTGTATCGGCAAGTAAATTCCCATCGATAGTTTCACGTGAAACATACGGGGAACGGAAAGCTGGTGTTTTGGCGGTCGTTTCACGTGAAACATCCCTGTTGGTGGCGGTCGCCGCTTTCGCTGCACAGCAAAATTAGCTATGATGCGCGCCCAACCCAGAAGTCGTTCAGGCTTTCCCGGCGGCGCGGCGCAAAATGACGCAATACCCTGAAAAATTTGATGTAATTGTTATCGGCGGTGGTCACGCTGGTGCCGAAGCGGCGCTCGCCAGCGCGCGCATGGGTTGTCGTACGCTGCTGCTGACCCACAGCATTGAAACCCTGGGTCAGATGTCCTGCAATCCGTCCATCGGCGGCATAGGCAAAGGTCACCTGGTCAAGGAAATCGACGCGTTGGGCGGTGCCATGGCGGCAGCAACCGACGAGGCTGGTATCCAGTTCCGCATCCTCAATTCGCGCAAAGGCCCTGCGGTAAGGGCAACGCGAGCGCAAGCCGACCGTGTACTGTATCGCCGGGCCATCCGGGAACGTATCGAGCAACAACCCAATCTGCAGGTATTCCAGCAAGCCGTCGACGATCTGGTGGTGCAGGGCGACCGGGTGATCGGCGTGGTGACCCAGATCGGCTTGCGCTTCGACGCGCAGAGTGTGGTGTTGACCGCGGGGACCTTCCTCTCCGGCCTGATCCATGTTGGCCTTGAACAGTATCAAGGTGGCCGCGCCGGTGATCCGCCGTCGCTCAGCCTGGCGGCGCGCTTGCGCGAACTGAAACTGCCGGCGGGCCGCCTGAAAACCGGCACGCCGCCGCGCATCGACGGCCGCAGCATCGACTTTGCGCAACTCACCGAACAGCCTGGCGATGAACCGGTGCCGGTGTTTTCATTTCTTGGTCGTCGTGAACAGCATCCGCCGCAGATGTCGTGCTGGATCACGCATACCAACGAGCGCACGCACGATGCCATTCGCGGCGGTCTTGATCGTTCACCGATGTTCACCGGTGTCATCGAAGGTGTCGGTCCGCGTTACTGTCCGTCGATCGAAGACAAGATTCATCGCTTCGCCGATAAATCAT
This sequence comes from Betaproteobacteria bacterium, assembly GCA_021732805.1. Lineage (GTDB taxonomy): Bacteria > Pseudomonadota > Gammaproteobacteria > Burkholderiales > SG8-41. The sequence goes on from JAKFUJ010000419.1 coordinate 2,789, forward strand.
CGCACCAGATTTTCCTTGAGCCGGAAGGTCTGACGGTCTCCGAGTATTATCCCAATGGCATATCAACGAGTTTGCCGTTCGATGTGCAGCTCGCGGTAGTGCGCTCGATCCAGGGTTTGGAACACGCGCATATCACGCGCCCTGGTTATGCCATCGAATACGATTATTTTGATCCGCGTGGTTTGAAAGCTTCGCTGGAAACCAAAGCCATCGCCGGATTGTTTTTTGCCGGCCAGATCAACGGCACCACGGGTTATGAAGAAGCCGCTGCACAGGGCTTGCTGGCGGGCATCAATGCTGCGCTGCAAGTCAGTGGAAAAGAGAGCTGGTCGCCGACGCGCGATCAGGCTTACCTCGGTGTGCTGGTCGACGATCTGGTGACTCGCGGTGTATCCGAGCCTTATCGCATGTTCACCAGTCGCGCCGAATATCGTTTGTCCCTGCGCGAAGACAATGCCGATCTGCGCCTGACCGAAGCCGGCCGCCGGCTGGGTGTGGTTGATGACCAGCGCTGGGCAGCGTTTGCACGCAAACGCGATGCCATTGTGCAGGAGCAGGAACGGCTGAAATCGGTGTGGGTGAATCCGCAGATGTTGTCCGCGGAACAAGCCACACAATTGTTTGGCAAACCGCTGGAACGGGAGTATTCACTCGCAGACCTGTTGCGGCGGCCGGAAGTGAGCTATTCAGCACTGCTGACTTTGCCGGGCGCAGGTGCGGGTGTCGCCGATGCACAGGTCGCCGAACAGGTGGAAATCCAGGCCAAGTATCAGGGCTACATCGAACGCCAGACGACAGAAATCGCCCATCGTGCGCAGCAGGATGATCTGCGCCTGCCGGCGGATCTCGATTACGCGCAGGTGCGCAGCCTGTCGATCGAAGTCCAGCAAAAACTCAATCGTGCGAAACCCGAAACCATCGGTCAGGCCTCGCGCATTTCCGGCATCACGCCGGCAGCCATCTCGGTGCTGCTGGTGCATCTGAAACATGCGCACGGCACATTGCAGAAAAGCGCATGAGCCTGACAGTCGGAAGAAAGAGTGATGAGCGGGCGCGTGGGGAGCCCCCCGAGAGGACTCCCTTCGGGGCGCGTAGCGACCAAGCGCACACGCTTTCAGGTTTTCGACGTAGCGAGTGTTGAGAATCCATTGCTGGCAAAAAAAACCGACGACTCTCCGGTGACCTTTGCGGTACTGGTCGGCGATCTGGCCGCGGGCATCAAGACCCTCGGACTGGATGTCGCGCCGCAGGCGCAGCAGCGCCTGCTCGACTATCTGGCGCTGGTCGAAAAATGGAACAAGGCCTACAACCTCACCGCCGTGCGCGAGCCGGCGAAAATGCTGACCCATCATCTGCTCGATTCGCTGGCTGTGTTGCCGCATGTGCGCGGCCCGCGCGTGCTCGATGTCGGCAGCGGCGCCGGGCTGCCCGGCATTCCATTGGCCGTGGCAAAACCGCAATGGCAATTCACGCTGCTCGATTCCAATCATAAAAAAACCGCCTTCCTGCGCCAGGCCGTGATCGAACTCAAATTGAACAATGTCGATGTGGTTTGTGATCGCGTCGAGAACTGGTCGGCGCCGCAGCTCTTTGACACCGTGGTGTCGCGTGCATTTTCGGAGTTGTCCGGATTCCTTCAACTGGCCGGTGGTCTGTGTGCGAAGACCGGCATGGTGGTCGCGATGAAAGGGGTTTATCCGCATGAAGAACTGGTGCGGTTACCGGATGCGTTTCAGTTGCGCGGCGTGGTGTCGCTGAAGGTGCCGGGTCTCGGCGCGGAACGTCATGCTGCCGTGCTGGAGCCGGCATGACCCGCATCATTGCGATTACCAATCAAAAAGGCGGCGTCGGCAAAACCACCACCGGCGTCAACCTCGCAGCGAGCCTCGCGGCGACGCATCGCCGTGTGCTGCTGGTCGATCTCGATCCGCAGGGTAACGCGACCATGGGCAGCGGCATCGACAAACGCAGTCTGCCGGTCACGGTGTATCACGTGCTGCTCGGTGAAAATGAGATCGCCGAAGTACGCCAGCGCGCAGCGGCCGGTTACGACGTGTTGCCGTCGAACCGTGAACTGGCCGGCGCTGAAATCGAACTGGTCGATATCGACCGTCGTGAAACGCGATTGAAGGACGCACTGCAGACGGTTGCCGCTGATTACGATTTCATTCTGATCGATTGTCCGCCGGCATTGAATCTGTTGACGGTGAACGGCCTGACTGCTGCGCAGGCGGTGATGATCCCGATGCAGTGCGAGTACTACGCGCTGGAAGGATTGTCGGATCTGGTCAGCACCATCAAGCGTGTGCGCGAGCACCTCAATCCCGATCTCGAAATTGAAGGCCTGCTGCGCACCATGTATGACCCGCGCAATACGCTGGCACAACAGGTGTCCGCACAACTGATGCAGCACTTTGGCGACAAGGTGTATCGCACGGTGATTCCACGCAATGTGCGGCTGGCGGAAGCGCCCAGCCATGGTTTGCCGGCGCTGGAATTCGACCGCGCCTCCAAAGGCGCTCAGGCCTATCTGGCGTTGGCCGGCGAAATGCTCAATCGCAATGAAAATATATAAGTAATTGATTTAAAAGGATTATTATGGTTAAGCCCAAAGGTCTGGGGCGCGGCCTCGATGCCCTGCTCGGCG
>JAKFUJ010000237.1 GCA_021732805.1 Betaproteobacteria bacterium
CTGTGCATTTACACCAACCAGCAGCATGTGATCGAAATACTGGATTGAGGCGTGAGGATTTCGGATTGAGGGGAACCCCTTCTTCCGCGGTTTGCTCCATCCTCATTCCTCATTCCTCATTCCTCAATCCTCAATCCTGAAGCATCAGCAATGACCCCAATGACTCCGCAGGAAATCGTCCACGAACTCGACAAACATATCGTGGGCCAGAATGACGCCAAGCGTGCAGTGGCGATTGCATTGCGCAACCGCTGGCGCCGGCAGCAGGTGCCGGAACCGCTGCGCCAGGAAATCACGCCGAAAAACATCCTGATGATCGGACCGACCGGCGTCGGCAAAACCGAAATCGCGCGTCGTCTGGCGCGGCTGGCCAATGCGCCGTTCGTCAAAGTCGAGGCGACCAAATTTACCGAGGTCGGTTATGTCGGCCGCGACGTCGATACCATCATCCGCGATCTGGTGGATGCGGCGATCAAGGATGCGCGCGTCGAAGCGATGCGCAAGGTCAAACACCAGGCACAGGACAGTGCGGAAGAACGCGTGCTCGATGCGTTGCTGACGCCGGCGCGCGATGGTGCGGCTGACACGGAGTCATTGACGAGGCAGAAATTCCGCAAGATGCTGCGTGAAGGCGAACTCGACGAGCGCGAGATCGAAATTGAACTGGCCGCGGCATCGGCGCAGATGGAAATTCTCGCGCCGCCGGGCATGGAGGATCTGTCTTCGCAGCTGCAGGGCATGTTCCAGAATCTGGGCAGCACAAAGCGCAAGCTGCGCAAGCTGAAAATCCAGGAAGCGATGAAGCTGCTGCTTGATGAAGAAGCGGCGAAACGCGTCAACGACGAGGAGCTGAAAACCGGTGCGGTCGTCAATGTCGAGCAGAACGGCATCGTGTTCATCGACGAGATCGACAAGGTCGCCACGCGCTCCGAAATGTCCGGCGCCGATGTGTCGCGGCAGGGCGTACAGCGCGATCTGCTGCCGCTGATCGAGGGCACCACCGTCACCACCAAGTACGGGATGATCAAGACCGATCACATTTTGTTCATCGCCAGCGGCGCATTCCATCTGTCGAAGCCGTCGGACCTGATTCCCGAACTGCAGGGACGATTGCCGATCCGTGTCGAACTGCGCAGCCTGACCGTGGACGATTTCGAGCGCATCCTCACCAGCACCGACGCCTGCCTGACGCGGCAGTATGAAGCGTTGATCAAGACCGAGGATGTCGAACTGGTGTTCAAGCCCGATGCGGTCAAACGGCTGGCGGAGATTGCGTGGCAGGTCAACGAGCGCACCGAAAACATCGGCGCGCGGCGATTGCACACGGTGATGGAGCGGTTGCTCGAAGAAGTATCGTTCGATGCCGGACGGCGCAAGGAAACCGTGATTATCGATGCCGCTTTTGTTGATGGCCGGTTGAAGGATCTGGCGCAGAGCGAAGATCTGGCGCGTTACGTGCTGTAGGTCAGGTTGATGGCGGTGGCCCGCAATATGTTATATAACTAATTGTTTTAAAAGAATATTTAATGCTTTATCCGGGGATGACTAACAAATCATGGATGGTGTTTATGTTCGCGGTGATGTTTGCCGGTGTGGCGCAGGCGCAATCTGTAGTCGTGAAAGATGCATGGATCCGCGGCACGGTGCAGGGTCAGACGGCGACCGGCGCGTTCATGGAAATCACCGGGAAATCGAGCGCGCGGCTGATCGGTGTGACCACGCCGGTGACCAAAACCGCGGAGGTGCACAACATGACCATGGAAAACGGCATGATGAAAATGTTTCCCGTCACCGGCATTGATGTGCCGGCGGGAAAAACGGTGCGCCTGGCATCCGGCGGTTACCACGTGATGCTGACCAATCTGCAACAACCCCTGAAGGCCGGCGACAAGGTGCCGCTGCAACTCACCTTTGAACTGGCGGACAAGAAGCGTGAGACCGTCGATCTGACGGTCGAAGTGCGCGATCTCCAAGGGCGTCCCGCACAGCATCAGCACCAGCACTGAATGCGAGTCGGCGCGGCAATGCCGATGATGTCAGCGCGCGATGATGACGACCGGTTTGCTGCCCAGGGTCTGGTTGGCACGCTCCGCAGCTTCGCGCGCCGCGGCCTCGCTGAGGTAGGGTCCGGCTTGCACGCGATAAATGCCCTCACCGGACTGGATGCGCAGCGTGCCGGCCAACCAGTCAGCCTGGGTCTGCAGGCGTGCGAGATAACTTTCGGCATTGGCCTGCACGCCGAATGCGCCGAATTGCAGAAAGGCGCCGGCAGTCGCCGCAGGTGTTGACACTGTTGTCACGAGGGATGGTGCCGGTGTGGCTGCAGGAATCGGTGCCGGTGCCGGTGGCGGCAGCGGCACTACGGTCAGCGGCGCGTTATCAATGGTGGCGACTGTCGGTGACGATGCGGAAGGGGCGGGCTTCGGCGGCTCGGCAGTCCGAGCCACACCCGGAATGATGCTTTCCACTTCAACCATGCCGCTGCCGGCGCCAAGGATGCCGAGTTTGTAAGCGGCGGTGTACGACAGATCAATCAACCGGTTGTCGATGAAGGGGCCGCGGTCATTGACGCGCAGCACCACCGATTTGCCGTTGCTGACATTGGTGACACGCACATAACTGGGGATCGGCAGTACGGTATGCGCGGCACTCATCGCGTACATGTCATAAATTTCACCCGATGAGGTCTGTTTGCCGTGATAACGCCGCCCGTACCAACTGGCGATGCCGCGCGCCTTGTACGGTTCCAACCGGGTCATCGGCGTGTAGTTGCGGCCCATGACGGTGTAAGGGCGCATGGTGCCGCGGCCCAGCGTCTCGATTTTCGGCACCGCATCGGGGATGGCGTCGATATTGGCTGGTGGATTGGCACCGGGACCGTCGTCGAGGTAATAACCACCCCCGCTGGTGGAAGGTGGACGATCTGCGCGTTCGCCCTGGCTGCTGCGTTTGGGTGTGCTGCCGCAGGCGGAAAGCATGACGGCCATGATCAGCGTGGCGATCCAGCGCAGCGCGCCGCCTGGAATGTGAAAGGTCCCGCGCTTGTTCATCAGGTCTGCACCAGTTTCTTGTGGGTGTTGATGCTCATCAGGATCCCGAAACCGAGACAGATGGAAACCAGCGAAGTTCCGCCATAGCTGATCAGCGGCAACGGCACGCCCACCACGGGCAGGATGCCCGACACCATGCCGATGTTGACGAAAGCATAGGTAAAGAAAGTCATGGTGATCGCGCCGGCGAGTAATCGCGAGAACAGTGTGGGCGCATTCGCGGTGATGACCATGGCGCGACCGATGGCGAACAGGAACAGTGCCAGCAGTATCGCGTTGCCGAGCAGCCCGAATTCCTCGGCGTACACCGCAAAAATGAAATCCGTGGTGCGTTCCGGGATGAAATCGAGATGGGTCTGCGTGCCGTTCATCCAGCCTTTACCAAGAACCCCTCCCGAGCCCACTGCAATGGTGGATTGTATGGTGTGGTAGCCGGTACCCAGCGGGTCCCCGGTCGGATCAAGCAACGTCATGATGCGCTGGCGCTGATAATCGTGCAGAGCCGACCACAGGAAAGGCAGGCTGACCAGGCCGGCAACAAACAGCGTGGCGATGACGCGCCATGACAGGCCGGCGAGGAAAATCACATAACAGCCGCTGGCCGTAATCAGCAGCGCAGTACCGAGATCGGGCTGGCGCGCGATCAGTGCCACCGGGAAGGCCAGCATCACGGCGGCAATGACATAGTTGCGCAGCTTCAGCGATGCTTCGTTGCGGTTGAAATACCAGGCCAGCATCAGCGGCACGGCAATTTTCATCAGCTCCGACGGCTGGATGCGGGTGACGCCGATGTGCAGCCAGCGCCGCGCACCGTTGACCACATCGCCGAACAGGGCTACGCCGATCAGCAGTCCGCAGCCGAGCACAAACAGCGGAAGCGCCATGCGCATCAGGTAATGCGGCGGAATATTGGCGAACAGCCACATGATGCCGAGCGCCACCAGCATGTTCATCAACTGACTGGATACCCGCGCATAACTGCCGTTGGACGCGCTGAGCAGAACCAGCAATCCGGTGAACATCAGCAGCAGTATTGCGCAGAGCAAAATGCCGTCGATGTGGCAAGTGATGAATCGCCAGAGGCGGCGTAACGCATGCGGCATCAGCCTTCCTCCGCCGGCTTTTTGGGAACCTTGCCCAGTAAATGAAAATCGAATACCTGGCGTGCAATCGGCGCGGCATAACGGGCGCCGAAGCCCGCATTTTCAACGACGACTGCCAGCGCGATGGTCGGTTTTTCGGCCGGGGCATAGGCGATAAACAGTGCGTGGTCGCGATGTTGTTCGGCGACCCGGCTTTCCACGTATTTTTCACCCTGCTTGATGGCGATGACCTGCGCGGTGCCGGTTTTACCGGCGCTGACGTAAGGCGTGCCGGCGAATGCCCGAGCGCCGGTTCCTTCCTTGTTGACGCCGATCAGTGCCTGTTTGATGACCTGGATGTGCTCGGGCTTGATGCCCAGATTGCGCAAAGGGGTGGGTTCGATCATGGTCTTATCGCGGGTGCGGATGTCTTCGCTGTAGTTGACGATGTGCGGCCTGAACATCACGCCGTCATTGGCCAGCGTAGCCACGGCCGAGGCCAGTTGCAGCGGTGTGTAGTTGTTGTAGCCCTGGCCGATGCCGACGCTGATGGTTTCGCCGGCATACCATTTTTTCTGTTCCGGCCGGGAAAAACGGCGGGCTTTCCATGCCGTTGACGGCAGCACACCCGCAGCCTCGCCGGCGATGTCGATGCCGGTGCGGCTGCCGAATCCGAACAGACCCATGAAATTGGCGATCGGATCGATGCCCAGGTCATTGGCCAGAACGTAATAGTAGGTGTCGCAGGAAACCACGATGGATTTGTACATGTCGACGATGCCGTGACCGCCGACCTTGTCGTCACGGAAACGATGGCCGCCGAACATGAAAAATCCCGGATCGCTGATCGTTTGCTGCGGCGTGCGTTTGCCGTAGAACAGCGCAGCCAATGCCATGAACGGCTTGAAGGTCGAGCCCGGGGGATAGGTGCCGGCGCTGGCACGGTTCAGCAGTGGTTTGTCTGGCGAGCCGTTGAGTTCATTCCAGCTTTGCGAGTCTATGCCGTCGACAAACAGATTGGGATCGAAGCCCGGCTTGCTGACAAAAGCGAGTATGCCGCCGGTCGCCGGATCAATGGCGACCAGCGCGCCGCGCTTTTCGCCAAAGGCGTTGTAGGCGACTTCCTGCAGTCGTGCATCGAGGTTGAGCACGAGGTTGTTGCCGGATACGGGCGGCGTGCGCGACAGTGTGCGTACTGCACGTCCGCCGGAATCCACCTCGACTTCCTCGACGCCGGTGGTGCCGTGCAGGAATTTTTCGTAGCTCTGTTCCAGTCCGGTCTTGCCGAT
>JAKFUJ010000217.1 GCA_021732805.1 Betaproteobacteria bacterium
CGCGCGCATCATCGGCGGACCTCGCGTTCCTGCGCATACCGCAGCGCTGTGCAACGGCTACTTCGGTCACGTGCTCGAATTCGACGACACTCACGATGAGGCCGTGCTGCACGCCGGCTCGGCCGCCATTCCCGCCGCATTTGCGGCATGCGGACTGCGTGGCGGCGTCAGCGGCGCCGAATTTTGCGAGGCCATACTCCACGGCATAGAACTGACCTGCCGGCTGGGTGTGGCCACACGCCTGAATCTGGTCGAAGGCGGCTGGATTTACACCGCACTGCTCGGCCATTTCGGCGCCACCTTTGCGGCCGCGTGGCTGATCGACCGCAGACCCGAAGTCATCAGAAACGCGCTGGGCATCGTCTACTGCCTGGCCAGCGGCAATCACCAGTCCACCCGCGAGGGCGCATCCACCAAGCATGTGCAACCGGGATTCGCCGCCGCCAATGCCGTCACCGCGGCCTTGATGGCGAGCCGGGGTCTGGACGGCGTCAGCCAGCCGATGACCGGTGAAGACGGACTGAACCGGGTTTACCTGCATGACCGTCTGGATCAGGAGCGGGCGCTGAAAGACCTCGGCATTCAATATGAAATCGAACGCCTTTCGTTCAAACCTTATCCGACCTGCCGCCTCACGCATCCCGCAATCAGTGCAGCCCTTGAATTGCGCCAAGTCCTTGGCAATGAGGTCAAGCGTATCGATCGTATTGAGCTTCTGGTCGGACCACAGGCCCACGATGTCGTCGGCAGGGACATTCCTCAGCGCAGATCACCGGTGACCCGGGTCGCCGCGCAATTCAGCAATTACTGGTCGGTCGCAACGGCGCTGCTCCATGGCGAAGTCACCCCCCTGCAACTGGGCACGGAAATTCCGCCGTCACCCGAACTCGCAGCGATGATCGCCAAAATTTCCTGCACGGCAGACGCTCACGCCACCAGCAGGGACATCGGCGGTTGCCGGGTGCGCGCACTTGGCGCGTTCGGCGTGAAGGAAATACAGCACACCCATGCCAAAGGCCATCCGGATGCGCCATTGAGCGGGCCGGAGCTGCTGGAAAAATTCATGGCCAATCTGCGCTACGCGGGCGTTGCGCCAGCCGCAGCAGCCGAGCTTGCAGACGCCATCGCCGTCATCGACGAACTGGAAGATGTCACCCTGCTTTCCGATCGCCTGGGCAGCCTCGCGCAGAACACCGCGCCGCTGAAACATCACTGACCGACCTGCGTCAGGATTCGCACAGCAATCCGTAAATCCCTGCGCCATGCCGATGTCCTTTCGTCATCTGTCCCCGGCCACCCGCGTTTACTGCGGCGCCGACTGCCTGCAAAATCTGGCGGCAGAATTGCGCCGCATGGAATGCCGTCGCGCCGTGGTGTTCTGCGGAAAAACCCTGGCGCAGCACCCCCGGGGCTTGGCGCTGGTTTGCACAGCACTGGAAGAGCGATTTGCCGGCGCGTACACCGGCGTCGCACAGCACAGCCCGCTGGCGCAGGTCATTGCCGGGGCTGAGACCCTGCGCCAACTCGATGCAGACGCCGTCATCGCCCTCGGCGGCGGCTCAGCCATCGTGACCGCCCGCGCGTCATCCATACTGCTCGCCGAAGGCACCGACATCCATCGGCTCTGCACGCAATTCCCCGCGGGCAAACCACCGCTGAGCCCGAAGCTGCTGCGCGCCAAACTGCCGCAACTGGTCATCGCCTCGACCCCATCCACCGCCTATGCCAAAGCCGGCAGCGCGGTGCTTGACCCGGATTTCGGCCGTCGCCTTGCGCTGTTCGATCCCAAGACGCGTGCTGCCGCGGTATTTTTCCATCCGGACATCCTGCTGACGGCCTCGCCGCAATTGACACTGGGATCAGCGTTGCAGGCGTTCGCCGCTGCGGTACAGGGCATTGAATCACGCAGCCGCGACCCGCTCGCCGATGCCCTGCTCCTGCATGCATTGCGCCTGTTCGGCCAGTTCCTGCCCAGGCTGATGAAGGATCCGATGGACACAGATGTTCGCGGACAGTTGATGGTCGGCGCGCTGCTGGCCGGCCATGGTTCAGACTACGCACCTTCCGGTCTGGCTTCGGCCATGGCGCACTGCATCGGCGCGCGTTTCGAACAGGAAAATGGCGTGACCGGCGGAATTGTGCTGCCGCATGTCATGCGTTTCAATGCCGGCGTCGTTGGTGACCGGCTTGCGTTGATCGCCGATGCGCTGGGAAAACACGACACGGGAAATGTCACTGCGACCGCCGACATCGCCATCACTGCAGTGGAGGAACTGCTGGCCAGCCTGGGAACGCCGAGCCGACTGCGGGACATCGCAGTGCCAGCAAGCGCCTTGCCGCAACTGGCCGAAGATATTGCGGCCGACTGGTTTCTTCACCAGAATCCGCGCCGCGTCAACGGTGCAGCCGAAGTGGAGAAACTGCTGCACGCGACCTGGTAGAAAAACCGCCTGCAGATTACATCAGCGAATCGCCGAAGGTTGATTCACCGCCTGCGCATTGCGCAGGTCAGCCCGTCATCAACGGCAGCCGCTTGACGACCTTCACCCGCTGCACGGTATCGCCGGCAAGATGGGTCCAGATCATTGCATCGCGCACCAGCTTGTCGACGCGCGCGTTCATCATGCAGCCTTGGGGGCCATGAATGTCCATGTTGGCGCGTGTCACGCGCTGCACCACTTCCTGCGAATAGTTCATCACCAGCACGTTGTTGCCAAGGTCCGGCAGCTTGCGATCCCGCTCCCACGCCGTGCGCAGCACGAATGAGCGCAGTGCTTCAGTCAGCATGTACATTTCGTTCAGTTTCAGTTGCACCAGCTGGTGATCGATGACCGGCTTGCCGGCGCGCTTGTGGTTGCGCGCAAAATGCATGGCCATGCCGACGGCGTCGTCGCAGATGCCCAGCGCGTTGGCGGCGAGTTCGATGTCGCCGAACTCCGATTTGTCATTGGCGCGCGCCTTGACGCCGCCGTTGACTTCGCCCATCACGTTGTCATGGGGGATGCGGCAATTTTCGAAAATCAGTTCGCCGTTCTGGTAAAAGCGCCAGCCGCGCTTGTTGAACACCTTGCCGATGCGGAAACCCGGCGTCTCGCGCGGAATGATGAACATCGTGCTGCCTTCGCGGATGCCGACTTCGGGATTGGTGCGCGCGTCGACAAAAAACAGCTTGGCGACGCTGCCGTTGGCGATGAACATCTTGCTGCCGTTGAGTATCCATTCATCGCCGTCACGCACGGCACGCAGCTTCCACCCGGCCTTCGGATCGTTCTCCGGCGGCATCCGGTTGTCGGAGCCGGCGTTGGCTTCGGTGCCGCCTTTACCCAGCACGAAGCCGTCGTCGGCCATGAACGGCTTCAGGAAACGTTCCTTCTGATCCTTGGTGCAGGACGCTGCAATCAGATGGCTCCATTTCCAGCACTGGCTGAACGTCTTCGACACCGAACTGTCGCCGCGCGCCAGTTCCGCCATCACCAGCGCCTGGGTGACAAAGTCGGCTTCATGACCGCCCCATTCCTTGGGTACGGCCAGCGTGCGGAAACCGAGCTTCGAACCTTTCCTGATGATGTCCCAGTCGAAAGTCGCCTTGGGATCGGCGATCTGGTCGCACGCCAGCGACAGCGGGCGGACTTCCTCGTCAGCAAAACGTCGTGCTTCCATCTGCCAGCCGCGCTGCTCTTCATTGAGTGAAAAATCCATGACCAGCCCTGTAAATTAATTAATAAAATCAATTAGTTATGAATAAACTCGCTCGCGTCCCTCAGTTGCGTTCGTAACCGGCAACGGCCTCGGCCACCGCCAGCGGCGCGGCCAGATCGCAATCCACGGAATGCTGCAGCACCAGCGTGTCATGCACATATTTCTGCAGCGGCATGTCGCGCATGACGCCCATCGCACCGAAACATTCCGCCGCTTCCAGCGTCGCGCGATGCAGCGACTGCGCCGTGAACGTACGCGCCACCACCGGCCACGGCAAGTCGCTGACATGGCGCTCGCCGACCGCATCCGGATGATCGGTGATCCACGCCGCCTTGCGCGTCAGCGCGCGCGCCGCTTCGAGCTGGATCGCGACATCGGCGAGTTTCATGCCGATGGCCTGATGCTCGACGATGTGGCGACCACCCTGCCAGCGCATCTTCGCGTAATCCACTGCCGCCTCGTAAGCCGCCCGTGCAACGCCGATGTTGACGGCGGCTGTCTGCACCATCCGCTGCGCAGCAACGGATGGCAACATCCGGTGCGCGGCATCAGCGGCGATGACATCACCGGCATCGACCCTGCAGCCGTTGAGCGACACCGAGGCCACCGCGCCATGATGCCAGCGCGCGCGTTCGCCGCCGCCGCCAAAAGCCGGCAGCCCCTCATCGACTTCCAGTCCTTTGGCGTCTCCGGGGATGAGCACGGTCACCATGCCGGAACCGCCCTCCGCTCTGGCCTGCACCATGTACAGACCGGCAACCGGGGCATTCGATACAAACGGCGCAAGACCGTTGATGACCCAGCCGGTTCCGTCGCGGACAGCCACAACCTCCGGCTCACCGACGGTTTCGGCATCCCCGGGCACCGCCTGGTAATAACTCCAGTTGCGCCCGGCCGCCTCATCGCACGCGATCAACGCCAGATGGAAACGGTCGCCGCCTTCGAATTGCGGCAGCCAGCGCGCGCGCTGCCCGTCATTCATCGCGTCGTAGGCAGCACGTGCAAGCAGCGCGGTTTCACCAAGCACCATTGCCAGATCAACATCACCGGCGGCGATTTCTTCCAGCAGCACGCAGCGGGTCAGCAGATCGGCGCCGGCGCCTCCTGCCTCTTCCGGCAGGGACAGCCCGCGCAGGCCCATTTGCGCCAACTGGTCCAGCAAGCCGGTCATCAGCGGTTTTTCGAAAGGCTCCAGCCGTTTCGGATCGGTGGCCGCAGGCTTCACTTCGCGTTCGACAAAATCGCGGATGGCGTCGCGGAACTCGAGTTGTTCCGGCGTGAGATACAAATCGTACATGCACTTCGTCCTTTGGCTGTCGGGAATGGACTTACTGCGGGTCGATGCCGGCTTCACGCGCCATCTTGATCCATTTCGGAATTTCAGCCTTGATGAAGGCATCATGTTCTTCAATCGAATTGCCGATCGGATCGGCGCCGCGCTGGATCAGCGTCTTGCGGTTTTCCGGATCCCTGACCGCCATCGCCATCGCCTGATTGAGTTTTTCGGCAATCGGCCGCGGTATGCCGGCGGGGCCGACAAAACTGAAACCGCTGCGCACGACAAAACCCGGCAGACCGGCCTCTTCCATCGTCGGAATCTGCGGCGCGTACCCGGAGCGCGCGGCGCCGGTCTGCGCAATCAGCTTCAGCCGCCCCGCTGCGATATAGCCCGTCAGCAGCGGCATGCTCGCAAACT
>JAKFUJ010000104.1 GCA_021732805.1 Betaproteobacteria bacterium
GCTTCGCAATGGTGAACGTGGGCGGATATGCCGGTGTTGATGTGTACCAGAACAATCAGCTGATTGCCCGCACTGACGAAGCCGGCAAAGCGCTGCTGCCGCGACTGCTGCCCTATCAGGAGAACCGTATCCGGATCGATGTCGGCGAACTGCCGCTGGATGCCGAAGTGGACAGGCTTGAACTGGTCGCGGTCCCCTATTTTCGCAGCGGCATGACCGTGCGCTTTCCCGTGCGTCCGGGCAACAGTGCGCTGCTGGTGTTGACTGACGGAAAAGGACAGCCCGTGCCCGAAGGCGCCAAAGTGCGTATCCGCGGCGGAACGGATGAATTTTATGCGGCGCGACGCGGCGAAGTTTTTGTCAACGGCCTGAAAAGCGGTGATTATGTCGATGTCTCGTGGCAACAGGGGGCGTGCACCGTGCAGGCCGTTATCCCGCCAGGCGCCGGATCGATTCCACGCATCGGCCCATTAACCTGCGTCACAACCACGCCATGAAACGCATCATGATTACGCTGTGTCTCGCGCTGCTCCCCGCAATCGCCGGTGCTGCAAGCTGCGGCGTCACCGCAACCAGTGTTGCGTTCGGCGCCTACACCTCTCCCGGGGGATCACAGATCAACAGCACGGGAACGATTCGCGTCACCTGTACGCCCGACCTCATCCTTCTGGCCTGCTCGACCAGCTACAGCATCGGCCTGAGCACCGGCGGCAGCGGCACATACAGCACGCGCAGAATGACCAATGGCGTGCACAATCTCGACTACAACCTGTATACCGATAGTTCGTATGGAACGGTATGGGGCGATGGCATCAGCGCGTCAGCCGTTCCCGGCACGATAACCTCATCCATACTGGGACTGGTATGCCTGCCGGCAAGCCGGAACACCATCGTTTACGGCCTCGTGCCTGGCAACCAGAATGTGGGCACCGGGGCTTACTCCGACACCATCGTCGTAACAGTCACATTCTAGGGCTCTAGGCAAGCGCAAGCAGCCGCAACCCGCTGCAAACAGATCAGGAACCAATCACACCGCCATTGTTCTTGCGAATAACCACCGTCGCAGAACGCGGCCGTCCGCCGGCAGGTCCGTCGGGCCAGGAACTGACAACCTTGGGATTCTTCGGATCATTGCGTTCCGAAGCGGTTTCGCCGGGATGCTGGATGTTGATGAACATGGTTTTACCGTCCGGCGTGGTGATCACGCCGGTGATTTCGCAACCGTTCGGTCCGGTCAGGAAACGGCTGACTTCACCGGTGCGGATGTCGGCAGCGAGCATCATGTTGTTGCCCAGCCGCTCGTAATGATTTTTGTTGAGCGTGCTGGTCGATACATCGGTTTGTATCCACAACAGGCCGCCGTCGTCGAACCACAAACCATCGGGACTGCCAAAGGCATCGCCCTTGATATTGCCGCGACGCGCCGGATCAGGATGCTGCGGATCGCCGGCGATTGCAAACAAATCCCATTGGAAATTCTGTGCCGCCGGGTCATTACCCATTTCGCGCCAGCGGATGATCTGGCCGAATACGTTGTTGCCCCGCGCATTGGCGCGATCCGTACCCGGCCGGTCCTTGGCGCCGCGCTGGCTGTTATTGGTCAGCGTGCAATACACTTCGTGGGACGCGGGATGCACGGCGATCCATTCCGGCCGGTCCATTTTTGTTGCACCGAGGGCATCAGCCGCAGCACGCGCGCGGATCAGCACATCGGCCTGATCTGAAAAACCGTTTTCCCTGGTCAGCGGTCCCTGGCCGTACACCAGCGGCATCCACCCGCCTTTGCCGTCATCACCGAATTTCGCAACATACAGTGTGCCGTGGTCGAGCAGGTTGCGGTTGGCATTGCGGTCGCTGCGGTTCCACACATCGCGCGACACGAATTTGTAGATGTATTCAAAGACGCGGTCATCGCCCATGTAAACCACCAGCCGCCCGTCGCTCGCCGTGGCCGGCCAGGCGCCTTCGTGGCTGAAGCGACCGAGTGCCGTGCGCTTGACCGGCTGCGATTGCGGATTGTACGGATCGAACTCGACCACCCAGCCGTGGCGATTGGGTTCGTTGGGATGTTTGCCGGCATCAAACCGTTCATCGAATTCATTCCAGCGATAACCGCGGCCCTTTGCCGAAACGCCGTTGCGCCGGTGATCCGCCGTCAGCGTGCCGCTGCTGATGAAATAAGTGTCCCAGTTTTCCTCACAAGTCAGATAGGTGCCCCACGGCGTGTAGCCGTGCGCGCAGTTGTTGAAGGTGCCCAGCACCGTCATGCCCGACGCATCGGCCGCCGTTTTCATGCCGACACTGCCCGCCGCCGGGCCGGAGATTTTCATCGGCGTCGTTGCGGTGACGCGACGCGCATACCGCGAAGGCCGCAGCACTTCCCATTGGCCGCCGTTGTCGCGCACCTCGATCACCGAGCAGCCGTGCGCATTCTGCGCCTTGCGCACCTTGTCGGCGCTCCAGTTGGCAAAACCGTCGGTGTGCAGCAGGCCGTCGTCGCTGTATTCGTGGTTCATCACCAGCAGGCCGTTGCCGGAATTGTCTGAACCGTAGGGCAGCGGGAAATAATGGATGCCGTCGTGGTGCATGCCCGCCTGCAATGCCTGCTCGTCGGCGGTATTGCTTGCATCCGGTTTGAACGCCGGCGAAGCGGAAGGGTGGCCGACGGGATCGCCCCAGGCATACAGCACGTTCGCTGCATACCCCTCAGGGACACGAACCGCATCAGCCGTGGAAACAGGAACGCTGTTGAAGCCAAGCCGGCCTTCGCGGCGCAGACCGGTGGCGCAACCCGCCAGCGACAGCGGCAGGGTTCCGGCAACCGCCAGTGCGGCGGCGCCCTTCAGCAGGCCACGGCGCGACAACCGGGCTTCCAGAATCTGTTTGAAAGTGGGATTTGGCGAAACGTTGAGAGCTTGCCCGTCGCTGTAACTGTGGCTCATAAATGTCCCTGAGTATGGCAATCACGCACCTTAAGGCCGGCTCATGACAAATTGGTGACCGCCCCGGCACTGCAGATCGATAAATTCGCTGGGTGAAGGATAGGCTTATGTATATGTGGACTTTTAAATGATTCCAACGACAGAAAATAACGTGCGGGTATGTCTGCCCGCCGCCGGAATTCAGAGTAAAGTAAGTCCAACAAACAGAAGATCAAGACCCTATCGCAGGGAGTCCACAAAATGCCTGTTGCCGGCAAGGCTGATTCCGTTTCCCGACTCGGGCCGAGTTCCGGTCGCCACGACCGTGTGCCGGTTGAGTGATGACTGAAAAATCGAACGCGGGTCTTGGCATGGTGATCGGCGCAGCCATCCTGCTGCTCGCGGCCATCACCATGGCGGGCTGGATGACCGGCGCCCGCGAGATCATCCAGTTTGTCAGCGGCCCGGTCATGGTCTTCAACACAGCCCTGTGTTTTGGTTTGCTGGCGCTCGCAGTAATCCTCGATGCGCTGAATTTACACCGCAGCACCCTGCCCCGGCAGTTGCTGGGCGGTCTGGTGATGGTGATCGCAGGATTGGTGCTGAGCCAGTACCTGGCCGGCATCGATATCGGCGTGGATTGGCCATCACTGCACCGCTGGATCGCCGACGACAACCCCCACGCCGGACGCATGTCGCAGGCGACCGCTGTTGCTTTTATCCTGTCCGGCGCGACTCTTGTCCTGATGCACCATGTGCACCGCATATGGCAAGGACTGCTGGTACAGGCGCTGAATGCAACGTTGGCGGCAATCGCTGTCATCGCCCTTGCCGGACTGCCCCTCGGACTCCGTTACATCTATTCGGATTACCTTTTCAGCCAGATGTCGGCGCTGACGGCGGCCGGCTTCCTTGCCATCAGCGCCGCACTCTGGCTGTGCTGGCGAAAAATGGACTGGTACCAAGGTCGCGCAATCCTGACCAACGACGGGCAACGCATCGGACTGACCGGCGTGCTGATCCTCGCCACAACAGCCGCCCTTGCCGTTCTGTTCGGCTTCAGCGCTGCGCAAAAGCAAATCGAGGTGGCGACCGGCAACGGATTGCTGCAAACCCACAAGGCCAAAGCCGATGCCTTTACACTGATCATCGAACATCGCACAGTCCGCGCCGAAACCATTGCCGCCCATACCGGAGTTGCAAGGTCACTGTTTGCCCTGCAATACCGGGAAACCCTGAGGGAAGAGACGCTGAGGCAGTTGCAACTGATCGCTGAGAGTTATCTGCCCCTGGGTTTTACCGGAATCATCTTTCTCGACCGCGACGGCAAAACCGCGCTGCGCACCGGACAATTCGCCGAGCAGCCTGAGTGGTCGGCTGATCTGGATCATGCGCATCAAAATCGGCTGATGTGGTTGAACAATGTGCCCTTGCTCAGAACCGCCATTCCCGTTGATTTCAGCGGCAAAATCATCGGCAGCGTCATTACCGAACAATCACTGCCTGCGCTGCTGTTGACTTTGCGCAGCACAGAGACTTCCGAACAAAGCCGGGAAATCGGCCTGTGCGCTTTGCAAGAGGGCAAATTCCTGTGCCTGCCGCAGCGATTCATGCCGAGAGTATTCAGTGTTCCGTACTCGCCGAAACTGCCGATGAGCCGGGCAACCGCCGGCGAAACCGGGGTGATCAGATCCGGCGATTACCGAAACCAGCATGTCATCGCCGCTTATGGTCCGATCAACGGAACCGGACTCGGCATGGTGGTCAAGGTCGACACCATCGACCTGTATGACCCGATCCGCAGGCAACTGAACATTGCCCTGCTGCTGCTGCTCCTGATGAGCGCTGGCGGCGGGGCGTTCCTGTACGTGCGGCTGGCACCGCTGGTCCGTGAAATTGAACGTTCCCGGGAAGTCGTCCGGGAACAGGGCGCGCGTGCCCTGCAGCTCAGCGAAGACCGGCTTTCCAGCATCGTTTCTTCGGCAAAAGACGCCATCATCTCCATCGACGAAAGGCGTTGTGTCCTGATTTTCAACGCAGCCGCCGAACAGATGTTCCAGTATGCCTCCACAAAAATAATCGGCCGCCCCTTTGACATGCTCGTGCCGCTGCGCTTCCGCGCTGAATATGAGCAGCTTATCCGGGATTTCGCAGTATCCGGCCCGGCTGCGCAATCAATAAACAAGCCGGGCATTTTCTTCGGCCTGCGCGCGAACGGGGAAGAGTTTCCGGTCGAAACTTCGATCTCGAAGACCGGCACACCGCCTGACCAGTTGTTCACGGTCATCCTGCGCGACATCACCCTGCGTTTACAAACCGAACACCTGATTGCCGGACAGAAAAATCTGCTGGAAGGCATCGCCCTCGGCAGGTCATTGCCGCATACGCTCGATGAAATATGCCGGCTTGGCGAGTCCGAGAGCAAAGACCTGTTGTGCTCGATTCTTCTGCTTGAGGCCGACGGCCT
>JAKFUJ010000117.1 GCA_021732805.1 Betaproteobacteria bacterium
GATCAGGCTCCGCCGCCTGCAGGTTGTACAGGTGCTCTTCACCGAGCGCCATCACGCCATGTCCGGCGGCATGAAAATCATTGATCAGCCGCAAGGACTTCAGGCCGTATTTTTTTGCGATCTCCGCGGCATCCACTTTCCAGCCCAGATTGGTCAGCGTGGCGGTGTTGTGATCCACCGGCCCCGCGACGGCAAGGCAGGTCGCCACCAGATTGGGCCGCGCCGCCAGCGTGTCGCTGGTGCTGAACAGGCGATTGATCAGGCTGTCGAAATTCCCGAAGTCACGACTGGCATAGGCTTTTTCGACCACGGTATCAAAAGTACCATCAGGCTTCAGTTCGCTGATCCTGAAGGTGGCATTGGTGCCGCCGATATCGGCGGCGAGGATGAGTTGGGGTGCTGCAGACATCGGCTTGTGGGCTCCGTTAATCGGTCATGCGTGCTGCGCCCGTCATCCGGCTCAGCGGATCCTGGCGGTAAAAAGCCGCCAGTTGATCGTAGACTTCGGGATAACTGGCGCGCAGTGCATCCGGTGTTTCAAAAAACGTTTCACTGAGTACCGCAAAAAATTCAGCGGGATCTTCCGCGGCGTATTCGTCGATCAGGGTTTCTTCGCGCCGCTGCAGCCGTTGCCGGAAATCATCGTATGCGGCGCCGAATACCTGCGACCACTGCGCGCGATCCATGTCGTCATGGATGGGCGGGAACCCGTCCGGCGCGCCGTTGAGCATGTCGATTTTATGGGCAAATTCGTGCATCACCACGTTATACCCGAAACCGCCGCCGGCGGCGGTCGCATCCTGCCATGACAGGATGACGGGGCCATGTTCCCAGGCCTCGCCACTGACCGGCGCATTGACCCGGTGCACAACACCGTCGTCATCGGTGTATTCATAATCGGCGACAAACTCGTCCGGATAGACGATGACCTCCACCCAGCCGTCGTAGTAATCCAGATCGAGGTTCAGCACCAGCAGGCAGGCCTGCGCGGCGATGACCAGTTGCATCTCGCGCGTCAATACCAGGCCGCCGGCGCCACTGACCGCTTTGCGGTCGAGGAACAGCGCGGTCAGTTCGCGCAGCCGCTGCTGTTCTGCAGCGCTCAATGTGCGCAGGAAGGAAAAACGGGAGATGACACGTTGCCATTGCGTATCGGCGATGGGCTGGCGGCGCAACGCGCGGGTCTTGCGCCAGCGACTGAACCAAGCCATTTCTACTTCTCCCCTGATTCACGCCAGTGAATCAGGTCCGTACTCACCCTCTCCTTCCGGGACAAGGGAACACTTGTAACGGAGCAGAGGGTTGGGGTGAGGGATTCCATGTTTTCGCCATCAGATCAGGCACCGCCCTCACGACCATCGCGCAATGACAAAACTTTCGCCTGCGCGGACTCTTCGTCCTCATCCAGCTCCACGCCCTCGATCTGTGCAAAACGCTGGGAGATCTTGCCGCTGGTGACTTGCACCTTCTCCACGTCGTCGTAGGCCTGGCGGATGTGTTTCGCCAGATCCTTCATGCGCTCATCAAAGCGGCCGAATTCCACTGCCAGCCGCGCCAGCGATTCCTTGATGACATGGATCTGCTTGCGCGTTTCGACATCCTTCAGCACGGCGCGTGCGGTGTTGAGCACCGCCATCAGCGTCGTCGGCGACACGATCCACACCCGCTTGGCCATTGCGTATTCCACCGTTTCAGCATGGTGGGCGTGGATTTCGGCGAACACCGCCTCTGCCGGCACGAACATCACTGCGCCGTCCGCGGTTTCACCGGGGATGATGTATTTGCGGGCGATGTCATCGACGTGTTTCTTGATGTCGGCACGGAACTGTTTCTGCGCCAGTGAGCGATCCACGGCATTGGCGGCCGGTTCGAACATGCGGTGATAGTTTTCCAGCGGAAATTTCGAATCGACGGCAACCATGCCGGTCGGCGCCGGCAAGCGGATCACGCAGTCGGCACGGGTGCCGTTGGACAGCGTCGCCTGCATCTCGAACGCGCTCCCCGGCAGCACATTACGCACCAAGGCTTCAAGCTGCACTTCACCAAAGGCGCCACGCGCGCGTTTGTCGCCCAGCAGTTCCTGCAGGCTGACCACGCTGCCGGTCAGGCTGTCGATTTTTTTCTGCGCTTCGTCAATGGTTGCCAGCCGCGTCATCACGCTGACAAAGGTTTCGTTGGTTTTTTTGAAACCTTCGTCGAGGCGTTCGTTGACTTTGCCGGCGATTTCGCCGAGGCGCGCGTCGATCTTGGTGTTAAGGATTTCCGTCGTCGCCGACAGTCGCTCCAACATGGCCTCGCGCTGGATGCCCATCTCCTGGGTAATGGTCAGGCGCAGCGCATGCAGCACATCACGGGTCTGTTTCAGTTCTTCCGCCACGCTCAGGCGCTGGCGGTCGCCCGACTCCGAGACTTGCGCGCCGAGACGGTCGCCCTGCTTGGTCAGCCCTTCATGCAAGTCGCCGAGCATCGCGCGGTGTTTGTCTTCCAGCGTCCGCTGCAGTTCACGCGCCGCGCGCCCGGCAGCACGGCTTTGCATCACCATCATACCGACAGCGATGCATAAAAATACCAATAAAATCAATAAGATATATATGGAAAACGATTCGCTCATGAGCTTCTGCCGGATTTCAGCGAAGTATACCGGCGCGCCCGCGCCGCAGGGAATCGGCGCCGACGGTTCAGGACAGTTGTCGCAGCACGCGCAACGGCGGCACCCGCAGCACCTGCCGCGTGCCGAGATACCCCGCCAGCGCAATACCGACGATGCTGCAACCCACACCCACCACCCACACCGACGGACTGAAGGTGTAGCCGACATTGATGATGCGGCTGGCCAGCGCGTAACCCAGCGCATTGGCGCCCGCCGCAGCGATCAATCCGGCCAGCGCACCAATCACCGCAAATTCGGCGATGTTGGCGCGTGACAGTTGCGCACGGCTGGCACCCAGCGTGCGCATGATGGTGGCCTGATACTGGCGCTCATCCTGGGTGCTGGCAATCGCCGCATAGAGCACGACCAGTCCTGACAGCAGCGTAAACAGGAATACAAACTGCACCGCACGCGATACCTGCCGGATCATTGCCTGCACCTGGCCCAGCACCTGCGCGACATCAATCAGCAGGAAATTCGGAAATTCCTTCACCAGCGCGTTGAGCAATTCGATATTGCCCGACGGCAGATAAAAACTGGTGACATAACTGGCCGGCTGCTGATCGAGCAATCCCGGTGGCGCAACCACAAAAAAATTGACGTTAAAGGAATCCCAGTCCACCTTGCGCAGGCTGGTGACTTCCGCCGCAACCACATTGCCGGCGATGTCGAAAGTCAGCCGGTCGCCGATGTTGATGCCCAATGCACGGGCAATGCCGTCCTCCATCGAGAACTGGTCTCTGCGCTGCGGTTTGTCGCCCCACCAGGTGCCGCCGACCAGCGAATTGTCGCGCTGCATGCGTGTTGCCGACGGCAGGTTGAATTCACGGTCAACGAGCCGGCGCGCACGGTCATCGCTGTAATCGGCGGAAGAAACAGAACGTTCGTTGATCTGCGTCAGCCGCGCCCGCACCATCGGATACAGCTCGGGCATGGTCATTTGCCGTGCTTCAAAAAATTTACCCAGCGCCGGAATCTGTTCTTTCTGGACGTTAACGATAAAACGGTTCGGCGCATCCGGCGGCAGGCTGTCCTGCCACAGCTGCAGCAGTTCACCGCGGATCACCGTCAGTGTCAGCAATGCCATGATGCCGACGCCCAGCGCCACCACCTGCAGCACAGTGGCCAAGCGTCGCCGGCGCAGATTGGCCATGCCAAAGCGCCACGACACACCCGAAGACTTCAATTGCGATGCCGCAGCAATGACGCCCCAGGTCACCAGCCCGGCGACCAGCATCGCCACGACAAACCCGCCGAACACCAGCCCACCCAGACGCAGCTCGCCGGCCTTCCACACGATCAGTCCGCCGATGACCGCCGCGCCCAGCGCATAACCCAGCCAGCCCATGCTGTCGGGCGCGCCCAGATCACGGCGCAACACGCGCAGCGGTGGCACCCGTCCCAGCGCAAGCAATGGCGGCAGCGAAAAACCCAGCAGCAAGGCGAGTCCGGCCACCACGCCCTGCACTGCCGGCTGCGGCCCGGCGTTCGGCAGTTCGACCGTGACCAGGCTGCCCAGCCATTGCGCCAGCGCGTACTGCGCGATAAAACCGGCAGCGCAGCCAATGACGCTGGCCACCACACCCAATATCGTGAACTGCAGCAGATATAAACGTACTACCCGGCCACGGGAGGCACCGTGACAGCGCATCACCGCGCAGGCATCGAGATGGCGCTGCAGGAAACGTCGCGCCGCCAGCGCAATCGCCACCGCGGCCAGCACCACGCTGAGCAAGGCCGCGAGACTGAGGAATTTTTCTGCGCGTTCCAGTGCCGAGCGGATTTCAGGGCGCGCATCCTGGATGCTTTCGACGCGTTGCCCGGGCGAAAGTTTTGACTCCACCCAGCGCCGGTATTCATCCACGGCATCGGGCGCGCCTGCGATCTGCACCCGGTAACGAATGCGGCTGCCAATCTGCACCAGTCCGGTGGCGGTGAGATCGGCTTCGTTGAGCATGACCCGCGGCCCGGCGTTGATGAAACCGATCGCGCTGTCGGGTTCCTGGGTGATGATGGCGCCAACCGGCAGCCGGCTTTTGCCGATCTCCACCCTGTCGCCTGTCTTCAATTGCAGCCGTGTGTAGAGTTTTTCATCGACCCATACGCTGCCGGCAGCCGGAATCGAAGTCGCACGACGATCAGGGCCGTACAACACATCGGCAATGCGCAATTCGCCGCGCTGCGGATATCCCGGATTGACGACCTTGATCTCCGCCAGCACGTTCTGGCCGTTGCCCGTCGCCATGCTCGGAAACCGCAACATGCGCGTCGTCTGCAGCCCCAGTCGCGTAGCCTCGGTGGCGAATTGCGCATCCAGCGGACGATCGGCCGAGATCACCAGATCAGCACCCAGCAACTGATTGGCCTGGCGATTGAGCGCCTGATGCACGCGGTCGGCAAAAAATCCGACGGTGGTGACGCTGGCCACTGCCACCACTACCGCAACAGCAATCAGTGTCAGTTCACCGGCGCGCCAGTCGCGCGCCAGCAGCCGCAATGCCAGGCCTATTTCCTTGATTAATAAATTCATAAATAATGACAAAAACATGCCTCTGCCGAGGCTGTCATGTTTTTGGAAAACATCAATAACCAGCCCACTATTGCAGCACTCCGCCGGCCAGTTGCAACACACGGCCGCAACGCTGCGACAGTTCGGCATCATGGGTCACCAGAATCAGTGTGGCGCTGCGCTCGCGGTTCAATTCAAACATCAGTTCGATGATTCCGGCGC
>JAKFUJ010000423.1 GCA_021732805.1 Betaproteobacteria bacterium
GCACATGCTGACCACGCGTTCGCCACTGTCAAATACAATGCCCGTTTCCTCGCGTTCCAGGCTTTTGGCGTCGGCCAGATGGTCGGCATCGACGTAATCCAGCCACGGACGCAGCGCGAGTTCGATCTGCGCCAGGCGCACACCTTTGCATAAAAAAACGCTGCCGTGGACATGGACTTCGGTTTTCATTGCGGCCAACTCCGTGGTGGTGCAGACAAGTGCTGTGCAGTGCTGCGGGGGCGTCAAGGATAACACACCCGGTAATGATAAATAGTTTAATTAAATCAATTACTTACTGTTATTTTCTTGCCCTGCGTGCGGTGCTTCAGCTTAGCAGGCCGAGATCACGCAACAGACCCCCGAGCAGGACGCGCTCACGATCCAGCATCACGCCTGTTTCGGAATGCGCGGTACCGGTATTGATCCAGTAATGGCGTCGAAGTTCGTTTTGCCATGCCGCGCTGGCTGCAACGGTCTTCAGCGCGTGATCCCACCAGGCTATCCGTGCGTGATCAATACCGTGCGCACCGATCACGCCGCGCCAGGTACCGATGGTGCAGGCGACACCCAGTTCGGTCCATGTCGGTGTTTGCGCGTACAGATCCGGCAGCCGCTGCGGCGACGATACCGCCAGCGCGCGCAATCCGCCGCTGCCGAGTTCCTTCGCGGCACTGACCGCGGTGATCGCTGCGACTTCCGCGCGTCCGGCCATGACGTCGTCTACCGCGTACAGCGCCGAATCGAATACATGCAGCTTGAGCTTGCGCGGATCGCCGCCGGCATGACGTACGAGTTGCGCCAGTGCCATGTGATTGGTATTGCCGATGGCTGTGGCCATGGCAATCGTCACGGCGGCGGGATCGTGCAACCGTGCCAGCAGCGCTGCGCCATCACTGATTGCCGAATCGGCGCGCACCAGGAATGCGATGTATTCGGTATAAAGATTGGCCAGCGGCGTCAGCGCGGTATCGTCAAAATCACTGACGCCGAGTTGCCGGTTGGTGATGATGGTCGGTGAGTTGATGGCCACTACGTGCGGATTGCCCGCCTGACTGGCGAGGTAATCCCAGGCATTGCCGCCGCCGCGTCCCGTAATGTTGGTGAGTTTGACCGGCACGTCCAGCAACCCGCCGGATTCGAGCACACTGATCAGCGCTCGCGCGGGTCGATCCTGTCCGCCGCCGGCAGGGGTGCCGGCGACCAGTTCGATTTCACGTTCCGGGCGCCAGCCGGCGCCAGTGGTCATGCCGATGCGGCGCGCGCGGCTTCCCGCGGCACGAACAGCACCAGCAGATTGGCGGCGATGATGGCGCCGGCAAGGAAATAAAACCCCGCATACACGCCCCAGGCGTCGGCGATGAGTCCGAAGGTTACCGGGGCGATGCTGGCGCCTATCGACAGGATGGTGAATTGCAGGCCGACACCCGTCCCGGCGAGGCGCTTCGGCGTGTTTTCAATCGCCCACGCCTGCATCACCGGGCGCATCGCATACAGAAAGAAGCCGACCAGTGCGACGAACACGATGAAGAGAAATGATTGTCCGGCGAAGACCATGCCGATGATGGTGAGGCCGGTGAGCAGCATGCTCGACAGCACGACTTTCTGCCGGCCGATTTTGTCTGACAAATGCCCGGCAATGGGTCCGGCGATAAATCCTGCGACCTGCAATACGGTGATGCACAGGCCCACTGCGAGGGGTGAGTAGCCTTGCTCATAGGCGAGATACACCGGCAGGAACACCATCAAACCGGTTTGAGTCAGCGTGCGAAAACTGCCGCTGATGCAAATCAGCATCAGCGCCCGGTTACGCAGCAATCCGGCCAGATCCTGCAGATACTGGCGCGCGCTCCATGCTTTGCCATCGCCGGTATTGACGTCGGATTTGCTGACACGTGAGCGGTTCGTCGATAGCGCGCCGACCATCATCACGATCAACGTCGCCATCACCAGTCCCGGCACAATGTTGAGACCACCACTTCGCGCCAGCTGAACCAGGCGAGCAGCGCGCCGGCAGCCAGCGGCGCCAGCGCTTCGCCGACATTGCCGCCCATGCCATGGAAGGACAGCACCAGACCCTTGCGCTGCGGATACTGATGCGCCAGCGTCGGGATCGCCGCGGGATGCCAAAGATTGTTGCCGATGCCGACCAGCATCACGCACACCACCAGCATCCACATGCTGTGAGTCAGGCTCATCAGCGCGTATGGAAAGCCGACCCAGAACAGCGAGGCGGCCATCAGGTAACCCTTTTTGCCGATAGCATCGACGACCATGCCGCCGGGGAGGTTGGACAGCGCGCCGGCGATGTGCTGCGCGCTCATCAGGAAACCGATCTGCGTATAGGAGAGACCGAGTTCCTTGCCGATCAGCGGCAGCAGGACATAAAACGTCGCGGGATACCAGTGTGTCAGGCCATGTCCGGCGGAAATCAGCCAGACATCACGGAAGGTGCGTGGCGGTAAAACGGTGGCGGCAGTGGTGCTCATAATATGGGCTGAACAGGAGTGCGAAGCATCATAGCATGCGCTAATTGGCGAAAGCCGCAGCGTATAATTGTCTTCTTTCCCGCATCACAACTCCGCATTTAATCTTTTTCTCAAACGACTGCATGCGTACCGACATCGAACGTTTTTTCAGCCCGAAATCCATCGCCATCATCGGCGCCTCGCAAGACCTCGTCACCATCAGCGGCCAGCCGCTGAAACACCTGCTGAGCCACGGTTACAAAGGCAAGTTGTATCCGGTCAATCCCAAATATCAGGACGTCGCCGGCGTCAAATGCTGGCCGTCGCTGGAATCACTGCCCGAAGCGCCGGAGCTGGCACTGATTTTGGTTAACGCCTCGCGCGTGCCGGACATGCTGACGTCGTGCGGCAAAAAAGGCGTGCCGTACGTGATCATTTTCAGTTCCGGATTTTCGGAAATGGGCGGCGCCGGCGTGACGGCCCAGCAGAAACTGGCCGAGATCGCCCGTGAGTACGACATTGGTGTCATCGGTCCCAACTGTCAGGGCATGATCAATGCCGCTGACGGCGTGTTTGCCGGTTTTGGTTCGGTGTTCGGTTCGGATTACAAGCCGGGTTCGGTGAGCATGGTGTCGCAGTCCGGTGGCTTCGGTTTTTCAGTGATGAACCTGTCCTCGCTCGACGGCGGCCTGCCGTTCCGGCAGATGGTCACCACCGGCAACGAAATCGGCGTGTCGACGCTGGATTTCATGGATTATTTCATCCGCGATCCGCAGACCGACATCATCGGCACCTATATTGAAGGCGTGAAGGATGCGCGGCGCATTCTCGACACGGGCGACAAGGCGCTGGCGGCGGGCAAGCCGATCCTGATGTGGAAGGTCGGCAATACAGAACAGGGGCAGAAGGCCGCGGCTTCACACACCGCCAACCTCGGCGGCGCGATGGCCTTGTACAAAGCCGCGTTCAAACAAAAAGGCATCATCCAGGTCGAGGATATCCAGGACCTCGTCGATTACGGTCGCGCCCTGCGCAGCAACAAGCTGCCCAAAGGCAACCGGCTGGCGATCATCACCATCTCCGGCGGCGCCGGCATCCTGATGACCGATGAAATCGTCGCGCGCGGCATGCAGATGGCGCAGTTGTCAGCGACGACCGTAGCCAAGCTGAAGGAATTCGTGCCGTCCTTCGGTTCGGTGGGCAATCCGGTCGACGTCACTGCGGCGATTTTCAACGATCTCACTCTCATTAACCGCACGCTGCAGGCGATCAATGACGATCCCGGCGTGGATTGCATTGCGATGATCAATGCTTCGCTGCAGGGCGAGATCGCACAGAAGGTGGCTGCAGAAATCATTGCCGTTGCCGCCAAAACCGACAAGCCGATCTTCATTTCGTGGAGCGCGCGCGATGCCGTGGCGCCGGAAGCCTACGGGGCGCTCGATGCCGCGCGGATACCTCATTACAAATCACCGGTGCGCTGTGGTCGCGCGCTGGCTGCGGTGTCCTGGTATGCCGAAGCCAGGCGCCGCAATGCCGCGCAGAAAAACGACAAAGCGCCGGTCATCAGCCGTCCGGCGGCGCAAGCCATGCTCAAAGGCAAAACCGGCGATGTCGCCGAATATGCTGCGAAGCAGGTGCTGGCCGAATACGGGATTGCAGTGACGAAAGAAGAACTGGCCAAAACCCGTGATGCCGCGGTGGCCGCCGCACAGAAAATCGGTTTCCCGGTGGCGATGAAAGTGCAGTCGTCGGACATTTCGCACAAGACCGAAGCCAAGGCCGTGAAGCTCGGTGTTGCCAATGCCGCGGATGTGGCGGCGGCGTTTGACGACATTCTGAAAAATGCCAAAGCCTGGAAGGCTGATGCGAGCATTGATGGCGTGCTGGTGCAGGAAATGGTCGGTGACGGCACGGAAGTCATCATCGGCATTACCAACGATGCGCTGTTCGGCCCGGCAGTGATGTTCGGACTGGGCGGTATTTTTGCCGAAGTGCTGAAGGACGTGTCGTTCCGTCTGGCGCCGATAACCCTGGCGATGGCACGCGAAATGATCGAAGAGATCAAGGGTTACCCGGTGCTGGCCGGTGCCCGCGGCAAGGCGCCGGCCGATGTGGATGCGCTGGCCGATACGCTGGTCAAACTGTCGGCGCTGGCGGTGGACCTGAAAGACCAGGTTGCCGAACTCGATATCAATCCGCTGCTGGTGATGCCCAGGGGACTGGGTGTGAAAGCGGCGGATGCGTTGATCCGGATGAAAAGCTAAAGACTAAAAGCTTTAGCCACGGACACAGAGAAAAGCAAACTAACAGGATGGACAGGATTTTCAGGATAAAACCCGCTATTCGATGCGATGGACAATTGTGTCCTGTTTTTAATCTTGTTCATCCTGCACATCCTGTTAATTGATTTTGTAGTTCTTGTGGCAAGTTTTTGAACCTGGGGTTTCTTGATGATATCTACCGAAGTTCGCCAGTTATGTGATGAGGTCGCGCGTTTCGTGCGCGAGCAGGTTGAGCCGCGCTCGCGCGAGATCGAGGAAAACGATGCGGTTCCCGAAGACCTGATTCAACTGGCACGTGAAGTCGGCTTGTTCGGGCTGACCATCCCCGAGGAATACGGCGGCAGCGGCCTTGACCTTGCCGGCAAGTGCGCGATCGAGGAAGTGATGGGGCAGACCAATTATGGTTTTGCCACGCTGATCGGCAATCACACCGGCATCAGCACCACCGGCATCACCGCGCTCGGCAATGCCGCGCAGAAAAAGAAATTCCTGCCCAAAATGGCCAGCGGCGTATGGATCGGTGCGTTTGCGCTGACGGAGCCGCAGGCCGGTTCCGACCCGGCGGCGATGCGCACCACCGCGGTGAAAAAGGGCGACCGTTACGTGCTGAACGGCGAAAAAATCT
>JAKFUJ010000013.1 GCA_021732805.1 Betaproteobacteria bacterium
CTACAGTCCCCAATTCGAAGGCAGCGCCGGCGTTTTCATCAACGATCACTGGCTGATCGCCGCGGAGTATCGCAGCAAGCCCGACAATCTGTCCGCCGCCCGCGAACAATCCGCGCAGGATGCGTTCGTCGCGTTTGTGCCGACCAAACACGTCGCCATCATCGCCGCTTACGTCTCGCTGGGCGAGATCGCCGGCTTTCGCCAGCGCGGATGGTATCTGTCAGTCAACCTGAGCCACTGAGACTACCGCCATGATCAGCAATATTGCGTCGAAGATTCTGTTGATGCTGATTGTCCTCGCAGCAGGTTGCGCCAGCTACGACACCATCCGCAACGACAAAAGCCTGTTTGTCGATCTCGGTAGCCAGAAAGGCATCGATGCCATCGTCAGCGACACCATCGACTTCGCCCGCATTAATCCGGTGACGAAGCGCCACTTCGAAAAAATCGACATCCCCGACCTGAAAAAATCAGTCAGCGAACAGTTCTGCGCACTGAGCGGCGGCCCCTGTACTTACAAGGGCATGGACATGGCCAAGGCACACAAGGGGCTGGACGTTAATGCGGCGGAATTCAACATCTTTGTCGAAGACTTGCGCCGCGCGCTGGATCGCAACAGGGTGCCGGAAAGCGCGCGCAACCGCCTGTTGGCCCTGCTCGCACCGATGCAGCGCGAGGTGCTGCACCGGTAGTCGGCTCTCGCTACGCAACAGCGTCGCCTGTCATAGGCTGCATTTCTAGTATCTTATTGATTATATTCAGTTTTTACGTGTACTTTTGGGCTTGATGCTGCGGCTTTTTACGACCTTTTTCTGTTTCGGCGCTGCCACGGACATACTGACCTGACTGCGCGGACGGGTCAGCACTTCCGGGCGCAGGATTTCCTCGAGCTGCGGCCGGGTCAACAGTTTTTTCTTCAATGCCAGGTCGAGCACGCTGCCGCCGCTTTCGTGCGCCTCCAGTGCAAGTGCGGTCGAATTTTCATAACCGATGTAGGGGCTCAATGCAGTCACCAGTCCGATCGAATTCTTGACATGTGCCAGCATCCATTCACGGTTGGCGGTAATC
This sequence comes from Betaproteobacteria bacterium, assembly GCA_021732805.1. Taxonomy (GTDB): domain Bacteria; phylum Pseudomonadota; class Gammaproteobacteria; order Burkholderiales; family SG8-41. Next base: position 1,069 of record JAKFUJ010000013.1, read on the forward strand.
CCCTTCACGCAGCGTTCGCTCAACGTGTCGCAGCCCTGGCGCAGATGCTTCAGGCTTTTGAACAGGCTGTGCGCGATGATCGGTTCAAACGCATTCAACTGCAGTTGTCCTGCCTCGGCGGCAAATGAAACCGTGATGTCGTTGCCGATCACCTCAAACGCGATCTGGTTCACCACTTCCGGAATTACCGGATTGACCTTGCCCGGCATGATCGATGAGCCCGCCTGCATCGCCGGCAGATTGATTTCGTTCAATCCCGCACGCGGGCCTGACGACAGCAGGCGCAGGTCGTTGCAGATCTTCGACAATTTGACCGCCACGCGCTTCAACACGCCCGACAACTGCACGAATGCACCGCAATCCTGGGTGGCTTCCACCAGGTTGGTGGCAGTACGCACCGGCACGCCGCTGATTTCCCCCAGCCGGCGGCAGGCAATTTCGGCATAGTCAGGATGGGTATTGATGCCGGTGCCAATCGCGGTGGCGCCAAGATTGATTTCATGGATCAACTGGCAGGCTTCGCGCAGTCGCTGTTCGTCCTCTTCGATCATCACCGCATAGGTCGAAAATTCCTGACCCAGCGTCATCGGCACCGCATCCTGCAACTGGGTGCGGCCCATTTTGAGGATATCCGAAAACTCGTTGGCTTTGCGTTCAAACGCCGCACGCAGCCGCGCCATGGCATCGACCAGCCGGCCGATGTTGAAATGCGCGGCAAGTTTGATCGCCGTGGGATACACGTCGTTGGTGCTCTGCCCCAGATTGACGTGTTCCAGCGGGTGCAGATACCGGTATTCGCCTTTCTTGTGGCCCAGCAGTTCCAGCGCGCGGTTGGCGATCACCTCGTTGGCATTCATGTTGGTTGATGTGCCGGCGCCGCCCTGAATTACATCCACCACAAATTCAGAGTGCAACTTGCCGGCACGGATTTCCTCGCAGGCGCCGACAATCGCAAGCATTCTTTTGTTGTCCAGCAAACCAAGTTCATGATTGGTCAGTGCAGCCGCCTGCTTGACGCAGGCGAGCGCCGTCACCAGCGCCTGATAAATGGAAATCGGCGTACCGCTGATCGGAAAGTTTTCCAGCGCGCGCAGAGTATGGATGCCGTAGTAGGCGCCGGCGGGAATATCCCGCTCGCCGATCAGATCGTGCTCCTTGCGCTGTGCTGGCGGCATGGAAACTCCTGATTTCAAAAAGCCAGTGTATGCCTTGCCTGCAGCGGCCGCTCATGCGTTTTGAAATATCAGTGGTTTAGCCCAGCCGCGCGGGCAGATACGCAAATCGCTGATTTGAAGGAAAAATCAGTGTACTGTCATGGACATGACACATACTGGACAAGGCGATGACGATACGACAAAATGAATCATCAGCCGGGTTTATCGCGCTGTTTTCCCAAAAGTTTGCCCTCATTCAGGAGATATCCATGAAACGAATTTCGACGTTGATGTTGTCTCTTGCCGCAGCCTCAGTGCTGAGCATGCCGGCTGTCGGGCAGGAACTCGCAGGCACGCTGAAAAAAATCACGGACACCGGTGTCATGAAGATCGGCCATCGTGACGCGTCCGTACCTTTCTCCTACCTCGATGACCAGCAAAAGCCGATCGGCTACGGCGTCGACATCTGCCTGAAAATCGTTGACAAGGTCAAAGCCGAACTGAAAATGCCGAACCTGAAAGTCGAGTTCGTGCCGGTGACCTCGCAAACCCGGATCCCGATCCTGATGGGCGGCAACATCGACGTCGAATGCGGTTCGACCACCAATTCGGTGGAACGTCAGAAACAGGTTGATTTTGCGCCGACCTACTTCGTGACCGGCACCAAGATCATCGTCAAGAAGAGTTCGGGCATCAAGGGCTATGACGACCTCAAGGGCAAGACCGTGGTCTTCACCCAGGGCACCACCAACGAGCGCGCGATAAAAGCCTATAACGACGAGAAAAAGCTGGGCATCAACTTCCTGCCGTCGAAGGATCACGCTGAATCGTTCCTCGCCGTGCAGACCGACCGTGCTGCCGCTTTCCCGATGGACGACATCCTGCTCTACGGCCTGAAAGCCGGCGCCAAGAATCCGGATGAATTCGTCATCGTCGGCGAATTCCTGTCCGACGATCCCTACGCGATCATGATGCGCAGGGACGATCCGGCATTCAAGAAAGTGGTCACCGACGCCGTGTCCGCCCTCTACAAGAGCGGCGATATCAACAAGATCTACACCAAGTGGTTTGAGTCGAAAATTCCGCCCAAGGGCATCAATCTGAGTTTCCCGATGTCCGACGGACTGAAGGAAGCCGTCAAGAGCCCGAACAATACGGGTGTGGGCGCCTGCGGCAAGATGAAATGCTGATCACGGCATAGCACTGAACAAGGCCGGAGGCATCAACCTCCGGCTTTTTTTTATCCTGCCTTTCAAGTTACACTGAACTTATGGACTTCAGCTTCCTATCCCAGCCGGCCTTCTCCGGCGGCGGCACGTACCTGGACTGGGTCATCACCGGCATCAAATGGACGGTGCTGGTGTCGCTGTGCGCCTGGGTCATCGCGTTCAGCGTCGGTTCGGTGCTCGGCGTGATGCGCACCACCAAGGTGTGGTGGCTGAACGGTCCGGCCACGGCCTACGTGGAGCTGTTCCGCAATATCCCGCTTTTGGTGCACATGTTCATCTGGTATTTCGTGATGCCGGAAATGGTACCCAAGGTGCTGGGCGCCTGGATGAAACAGGGCATGCCGATGCCCGAGTTCTGGAGTGCGGTGTTTGCGCTGGGTTTCTACACCGCATCCCGCGTCGCCGAACAGGTCCGCTCCGGCATCCAGTCCATCCCCCGCGGCCAGACCAATGCTGCGCTGGCCACCGGCCTGACCATGCCGCAGGTTTACCGCCATTTGCTGCTGCCCATGGGTTACCGCATCGTCATTCCGCCGCTGACCTCGGAATTCCTGACCATCTTCAAAAATTCCTCGGTGGCGCTGACCATCGGCGTGCTCGAACTGACTGCCCAGGCACGCACCATTTCCGAATACACCTTCCGCACCTTCGAAATCTTCACGCTGGCCACCGTGGTCTACGTGCTGATTACGATGGCCGTAGTCGTGGTCATGCAATTGGTCGAACGCCGGGTGCGGGTACCCGGCTACATCGGAACGGGAAGATAAGCCATGTTCACCGGTTTCGATTTCGACGTCATCCAGCGCGCGCTGCCCTACCTCGGACAGGGCATGCTGACCACGCTCGGCCTGACCCTGCTGGCCATGGTCGGCGGCATCGTACTCGGCACGCTGCTCGCGCTGATGCGGCTGTCCAGCATCAAGGCCATCAGCATCCCTGCCGGCGCCTACGTCAACCTGCTGCGCGCGACCCCGCTGATTCTGGTGATTTTCTGGTTTTATTTTCTGGTGCCCATCGCCATCAAACACATCAGCGGCGACAGCTACGCACAAGGCATAGGCCCGTTCCATTCGGCGCTGATCGCGTTCACATTGTTTGAAGCGGCCTACTACTGTGAAATCATCCGCGCCGGCATCCAGAGTGTGCCCGCCGGCCAGGTCAACGCCGCTTACGCGCTGGGACTCAACTACCGGCTGGCCACGACACTGGTCGTGCTGCCGCAGGCCTTCCGCAACATGGTGCCCATCCTGCTGACGCAGGGCATCATCCTGTTTCAGGACACCTCGCTGGTGTACGTGGTCGGCCTGACCGATTTCATGGGCGCCGCCAGCAAGGTCGCGCAGCGCGACGGGCGTCTGGTGGAAATGTACCTGTTCGCCGCACTGGTTTATTTCATTATCTGTTTCTTCGCGTCATTCTTCGTCAAGCGGCTGCAGTTGCGCATCACCCCGCCGCGTTAGGGTCCTATAAGGCAATCCATCATGGCCATGATCGAATTCAAAAGCGTCAGCAAATGGTACGGCAGTTTCCGGGTGCTGAAAGACTGCACGACCAGTGTCGAAAAGGGCGAAGTCATCGTGGTCTGCGGCCCCTCAGGCTCCGGCAAATCGACTCTGATCAAATGCGTCAACGGCCTGGAGCCATTCCAGAAGGGGGAACTGATCGTCAACGGCCAGTCGGTCGGCGCAGGGTCCACCAACCTGCCGAAGCTGCGCGCAAAAATCGGCATGGTGTTCCAGAACTTCGAATTGTTCCCGCACATGAGCGTCATCGCCAACCTGAATCTGGCGCAGGTCAAGGTACTGGGACGCAATGCCGAGGAAGCCACTGAAAAATCCCGCGCCTTGCTGACCCGCGTCGGCTTGATCGACCATGCGCTGAAATTTCCCGGCCAGCTGTCCGGCGGCCAGC
>JAKFUJ010000022.1 GCA_021732805.1 Betaproteobacteria bacterium
ATACTCGGCGTCGATGGGGCTGCAGCGACACCGCAATGGATGGTGCGGCGGTTGCAGCGCAGCGGCATCCGCAGTATCAGTGCGATAGTCGATGTCACCAATTACGTGTTGCTGGAGATGGGGCAGCCGCTGCATGCGTTTGATGTGGAAAAATTACCAGGCTGCATCCATGTGCGACGTGCGCGAGCCGGCGAATCACTGGCATTGCTCAACGGCACAACGCTGAAGCTGGCTCCGGAATATCTGGTCATCGCCGACGAGAGGCAACCGCAGGCGCTGGCCGGCATCATGGGCGGTGAAAACAGTGGCGTTACCGGGGCAACCCGTGACGTGGTGCTGGAAAGCGCGTTTTTTACGCCTGATGTGATCGCCGGCAAGACGCGTGTGCTGGGTTTCGGTTCAGATTCGGCTTATCGTTTTGAGCGCGGGGTGGATTTTGCCGGTGCGCGTGCAGCTCAGGAGCGCGCGACACAACTTATTGTCGAGATCTGTGGCGGCCAGGCCGGCCCCGTGGTTGAAACACAGGGGCAACTGCCTGCACGCAACAAAGTGCAACTGCGCCTGGCGCGTGTCGTCCGGCTGCTCGGGTTCACAGTCGATGCGCCGCTGGCCAAATCCATACTGGAGCGTCTGGGATGCCAGCCCCGTATGATCGGTGATGTCATTGAAGCGATCCCTCCGAGTTACCGGTTCGACATCTCGATTGAAGAAGACCTGATCGAGGAGCTCGCGCGCATTCATGGCTATAACAACATTCCCGATGTTTTGCCCGATGCACGTTCGACGCTGCTGCCGGTTGTCGAGAAGCGCCGCAGTCCTGGCGCAATCCGACGCCTGCTCGCCAGCCTCGATTATCAGGAGGCAGTGACCTACAGTTTTGTCGATCGCAACTGGGAGGAGGATTTCAGCGCCAACACAGAACCAATGGCGCTGGCGAATCCGATTGCCAGCCAGATGAGCGTTATGCGTTCCAGCCTGATTGGCGGGTTGATTAACGCTGTTGCTTTTAATGCAAGCCGCAAACAGTCGAGAGTGCGATTGTTTGAAGTCGGGCGCTGCTTTTTGAGCGGTCCAGACCATCCGCAACCGTGGCGGGTCGGCGTCGCTGCATTTGGTGAAGCGGAGCCCCAGCAATGGGGGCGCAAGGCGCGCATGGTTGATTATTTTGACGTCAAAGCCGACCTTGAGACGTTGCTGGCGCCGGCAGCTGCATCTTTTGAGCCGGGTGCTCACCCTGCCTTGCATCCGGGAAAGTCAGCGGTTGTCAGGATTAATGGCGCGAACGTCGGTTGGATCGGTGAATTGCATCCGCGCTGGCAGCGGAAGTATGATTTGCCGTCGGCTCCGGTGTTGTTTGAAATCGACCTGGGCGCTGCAGAGCAGCGGGAGTTGCCGGCTTACAGGGAAATTTCCAAGTATCCGGCCATACGACGTGATCTGGCGGCGGAGTTTGACGAGCACATCCGTTATGCGGACATCAATGACGAGCTGAAGCGCGCCGGACCGGGCATTTTGCGAGACGTTACGGTATTTGATTTATACCGTGGCGAAGGGGTCCAAAAAGGGAAAAAAAGTCTTGCATTCAGTGTGTTATTGCAGGATACTGATAAAACCTTGACGGATGCAGAAGCCGAGAAAGCCATGACTGAACTGCGCCGGATTCTGCAACAAAAGTTTAATGCGAAGCTTCGTTGAGAGGGGACTACATGACGTTAACCAAAGCGGAACTTGCCGATCTCCTGTTCGAGAAGGTGGGTTTCAACAAGCGCGAAGCCAAGGACATGGTGGAGTCCTTCTTCGACGAAGTTCGTCACGCGCTGGAAAATGGCCGGGGAGTCAAACTTTCCGGATTCGGCAATTTCCAGCTTCGCGACAAACCGCAGCGGCCCGGCCGCAATCCGAAAACCGGGGAAGAAATCCCGATTTCTGCGCGCCGCGTTGTGACGTTCCACGCATCACAAAAATTAAAATCGATGGTGGAACAGCATTTCCATGGAAGCCAGCGGAAGCCATAAACCCCAGCTTCCACCGATCCCGGCAAAACGTTATTTCACGATCGGTGAAGTGAGCGAGCTGTGCGGCGTGAAGCCGCACGTTTTGCGTTATTGGGAGCAGGAGTTTACACAACTGCGCCCGGTCAAGCGCCGTGGCAACCGGCGCTATTACCAGCACCACGAAGTCCTGCTGATTCGCCGTATACGCGAACTCCTCTATGATCAGGGCTTCACCATCAGCGGTGCTCGCAACCGCCTGGAAGAAATCGCCAACGAGCCTTCACGCACGGTAAGGACGCAATCTTCCGTGCAAACGGCCAATCCGGCACTTGCGCAACTGCGGCAGGAACTCAAAAGCGTCATAGATCAACTGCGCATCTGAGCCGGTTCGTCGCAGCGGCAACACCGTCTGCTGTTGTATAATCCCGCCCTCGGGGCGTAGCGCAGCCTGGTAGCGTACCTGCATGGGGTGCAGGTGGTCGGAGGTTCAAATCCTCTCGCCCCGACCAAATAATTCAAGCACTTAGGAATTTCCCCCTCACTCCCATAACGCATTTGCGGGAGTTTTGCGGGAGTTCCCAAATCATGCGGCTCTCCTGCGCAATACTGTAAGCGTAGGTGAGCTGCGCTGACTGCCCATCGTGACCTTTCCTGCCTGCGCGATCAGGTGCTCGATTTCTGCCGCAGAATAATCGGTAGTGACGCTCTCCGACTTGTGGCCAAGTAGCGCTTGCCGATCCTCGAAAGACACGCCTGCGACCCGCAGCCTGCGCCCAAACGTGTGCTTGAGATCATGCACACGCAAATGCGCAAAGCCTGAATGCGCGGGTTCATTCTTGTCCTTCTTCCACTGCGCTGCGGCGTCGACGCGCGCTCTTTTCCATGCACTGCCATTCATGTGGGTCAGCACGCGTCCTTTGTAGGGAAATACCCACAACGGATGTAAACCGCGCTGTGCCTCGATGATGGACTTGGCAACATCGTTTAATACGACAAGACGATCCATGCGGTTTTTGACTCCCGAATGGGGGCGCCTGCCGCCAAAGTCCAGCGGTATCAGAAAAACGCTTGTCGATAACTCCGGCACCTGTATTTCCCAATCCCAGCGCAGCCTGCACACCTCCTGCTCGCGACACCCGGTATTCACCTTGTACAAGGCCATCCTAGCAAGGTGATCGGGCAGCGCCTTTAACAAATAGGCTTGCTCATCCCATGCAAGCGGGTAGGGCAGACGCCGGTTTGTTTCAGGCAACGTCGAGACGTGTGGCGCCTGCTCAAGCCATGTCATCTCGTGTTCGTCACGCCAGACTGTTGCTGCAAGCCGCAAGATCCGCACGACTCGTTGTAAGGCAATGTTGATCGTGCGGTTCGATACGCCCTGTTTCTGCCGCGCCTTGATAAACGGCCTGACAGTTTCGTCATGCACGCGGCCGAGGGGCAGATCACCGATGAATGGATCGAGTTGCTTTAAGTGCATCGCGGTGTCGCTGATTGAAGGCATATCCTGGTTATCAAGCAGATATTTTGTTGCAGCTTCACGAAAGAGACGCTTGGGTCTGACGCCATAGACAGTGGCTTCTCGAATCTCGGTCAGTTTGAGTCGGAGGTAGCGTTCTGCTTCCTCTTTGTCACCAGTGCCAGTGCTTTCGCAAAGGCGACCGTATCCTTTGATGCGTTTGTCGATGTGCCAGATCCCGGTTCTTCTGCAAAGCCCCGGACTGGTGTTACGCCCCATTTTTGTATCCTTCCTTTCCGCACGGGGCGCTCGCTGCGTTTGGAATCCTCACCCAGTGCCTTGCCCTTGTCAATAACGCGCCGCCCGTGCCGCGCCATGTACTGGTCAGCCCATTGATCGAGTTCATGTCTGTCGAACGCAATGCCCTGTTTGCCGATCGGAATATTCGTGACATGTGGGCGGACCTCGGAGTTGAAACGGTTGCGGTCCATGCCGAGGTAATCCGGCGCATCGCGGATTCTGAGAAAACGCGGCTCAACGTCGGCCATAACCGGAATGACTGACGGCGGGGTTTGACCGCAGGTGGCGCTTGCCCTGGAATGGTCGCCGGTGTTGGCGTCTTCGAGGATGGCGTGCGCGCCAGGGCGTCGCTGGTAGCCGCGACGCGTATGTGCTTGGATAGTTTTCGCAGGGTTCGCGCATGCAACGATATTTGCGTGGCGCGAACCTTATTGCCTGGCCTAATCCCTCAATAAACGTGGGGGGTTGGCGAGAAAATGCTCCCCTCAGGCGGAGGGGGAAGGGGTTGCTGATCCAGGCCGTCTGCTTTGCTGGGAGAGCCGGATGTTGTTGGCATTGATCGCGCAGATCGGGCAACCCTGGATATCGGGGCGCTCGGTGGTGACGACCGGATAGCTGATGAGGCATACCGGGCACTCCTTGCGCTGGAGTTCGGCGGCATCGGGGTGCGCCAGGAACCCGCAGTGGGCGAGCAGTGCGTAGGCCTGATTGATGTCCAGCCGCTTGACCGCGGTCTCGTGGTAGAGCTTCTCGGTGAGGCTCTGGTAGACGGTAAACGCGGCGAGCATCTGCCAGCCGCGATGCACCGGGACTGTAGTGATCTTGCCCATGCGTTCAAAGCACGCCAGAAAAACCGCGCATTGCACGCTCCAGGCCTCGGAGGTGTGCTTGCCGGGTATCGCGAAAAACCGGGCATTGCCCTGCATGATGGGTCCCGCGGGTGGATCCATGCCCCGCAGTGCCCGGTAGAGGCGCTGGATCTTTTTTGTGGGAAGGTCAGTGAACCGCGCGATGATCTTGGCTCTCGTGCCCGCCATGACCAGTCCGTGTGCGAGGTGGAGGTAGGCAACTTCCCAACGGGGATCGTTGGGGTCGGCATCCTCCGGGATCGCGATCACGCACGTTCTCCGCGCGTTCCTGCTACGCGTGCTGCAACGAAAGCGGTGGCGTGGTGTTTGCCGGCCTGGGCATGCAGCGCTACGCCGCGCCGGAAGGCCTGGGCTGCGAATTGCACGATGGGGCTACCCCAGCCGAAGGCGAGCCGGTCGATTTCCTCATCGCTGAGTTTGCGCAGCAGCTCCGCCTGCTCCAGCGTGATGCCGAGACGGACCAGCATGTCGAGTTTGCCGGCGATGGCTTCATTGGCAGCCAGGCGGGCGAATTTCAGGTAGCGACGATTGAGTTTGGCGACGAGCAGTTCGCTCAGGTCCTCCTGTTTCAGGCAGTCGAGCAGGCGGGTCATTTCGGGGGCGCTATGGGTCAGCTGGCCAAGACATACGGACGTGTAATCGAGGTAGGCCTCCTGATCGGCGTCGAGGCGTCCCAGCCAGTGAGCGGCGATCTGGCGATTGAGGTTCTCAAGGTCATC
>JAKFUJ010000365.1 GCA_021732805.1 Betaproteobacteria bacterium
TAAATATCTTCGCGGCGGTCACCGCGCGAGGTGACGTGATACAGCCCGCCGGCCAGTTCGATTCTTAATGGTCTTGCCATGCTTGCAATCTAGCCCAAAAAATGTTGGATTGCAAGACCTGACCCCAAGACCCAGGTGACCCCAAGACCCAGGCACCCGACATCAGCATAAAAATCCCCAAAAACGCATCAGATGTATTATCATCAACACATCAATTATCTGGAAAATCAGCCATGCGCACCACACTCGACATCGATGAGGAAGTGCTTGTTGCAACAAAGGAAATTGCCCGCCGGCAGCACAAAACTGCCGGGCAGGTACTGTCTGAACTGGCACGGCAGGCGCTAACCCGGCCACCCGCCCAACCCGGCACCGAGGAACCTCAAGCGCACTACGGATTCCGGCCTTTTGTTGCCCGGGGGGCTGTGGTCACGAACGATGCCATCGACAAATTGCGGAGCGAGGAAGGCATCTGATGCGGGCTCTGCTCGATGTGAACGTGCTGATCGCACTGCTCGACGCCGCTCACGTCCATCACACCGCAGCAATAGCGTGGCTGGGCAAGAACATCACAAAAGGATGGGCATCATGCCCCATCACCCAGAATGGATGCATCCGCATCCTGTCGCAGCCGTCATACCCGAGCCCCTTGCCGGCGGCCATCGTTGCCGACCGCCTGGGTGAAGCAGCCGCCACGGAACATCACGCGTTCTGGCCTGACGACGTCAGTCTTCTCGACAAGAACGTGCTGGCATGGGAATCCGTGCTTACTTCACGGCAAGTTACAGACAGCTATCTGCTCGCACTCGCCGTACGGAACGACGGTCGTTTCGTCACCTTCGATCGCACAATACCGCTGCAAACAGTAAAAAAGGCTGCGAACAAACATCTTGTGGTGTTGTGAGCCAGTAATGACGATCTGTTACTTGAATCCGCAAGGCTAGAGCTTAATCTTTCGATCTAAGCCTCATCCGGATCCGGATTCTCCGCCGCAGCTGCCGCCCGCAGTTTCTCAATCACGCCCGCCGACGCCTGTGCCGCAATCACCGGCGTACCGGTTTTGACATCGGCATTCTGCGCACGCTGTCGCAGCACGTGATCCATCAGTGTCAGCGCCAGCATCGCTTCGCAGATCGGCGTCGCGCGGATGCCGACGCAGGGATCGTGGCGACCGTGGGTTTCGATCATCGCCGCTTTGCCGGCAGTGTCGATGGTGTGGCGCGCGAGACGGATGCTTGAGGTTGGTTTCACTGCCACATTGACGATGATGTCCTGGCCGGTCGAAATGCCGCCGAGCACGCCGCCGGCGTTGTTGGTGACAAATCCCTGCGGCGTCATTTCGTCGGAGTGTTCGCTGCCCTTCTGCGTGACCGCGGCAAAACCGGCGCCGATTTCAACCCCTTTCACCGCGTTGATGCTCATCATGTTCCAGGCGATGTCGGCGTCGAGCTTGTCATAGACCGGTTCACCCAGGCCCACCGGCACGCCGGTGGCGACCGTGGTGATTTTGGCGCCGACCGAATCGCCGGACTTGCGCAGCTTGTCCATGAAGGTTTCAAGTTCATCGACGATCTGCGCATTCGGCGCGAAGAACGGGTTGTTGCCGACTTCATCCCAGGTCACGAACGGAATTTCCAGCGGGCCAAGCTGCGACATGTAGCCACGGATCACCGTGCCGAATTTTTCATGCAGCCATTTTTTTGCGATGGCGCCTGCGGCGACACGCACCGCGGTTTCGCGCGCCGACTGACGACCGCCGCCGCGGTAATCGCGGATGCCGTATTTCTGCCAGTAAGTGTAGTCGGCATGGCCGGGCCGGAACAAGTTGGCAATTTTCGAGTAGTCCTTGCTTTTCGCATCGGTGTTGCGGATCAGCAGGCCGATGGGGGTGCCGGTGGTTTTGCCTTCGAACACGCCGGAGAGAATTTCCACCTTATCCTCTTCGCGGCGTTGCGTGACATGGCGTGAAGTGCCGGGCTTGCGGCGGTCGAGTTCGGGCTGGATGTCGGCCTCGGTCAGCGTCAATCCCGGCGGGCAGCCGTCCACCACGCAGCCGATCGCCGGTCCGTGTGATTCGCCGAACGAAGTGACGCAAAACAGTTTACCCAGCGTATTGCCCGACATTGTTGAAAACCCTCTGAAAAACTCCATTAAAATCAAGCATGAAGTTTAACATAGCGGTTACTGCACCCGAGGCTGGAAATGAGCGAGAAGCCTGATCCTGAAAAACCCGATCCCGAAAAACTCAAAGGCCCCGGCGGGCTGTCGATGCGCGAGTTGCACGAGCTCGTGAAGAAAAGCCACGCCCGCGATCAGGCTACGCGTGCGCCCAATGCACTGAAGCAACCGCAGAATCGCTGGCAGCGTCTGGCGCGGTATGTCTGGGATAAAAAACGCGGCTAACGACGCCATGAAAAAGCGATGGGCGGGCGCGTTGGGAGCGCAGCGACCAAGCGCACACGCCTTTCGGGCAGCGCAAAACAAATGGTGAATAAGCCCTGCTGTTAACGTTAACGACCTTTCAGAAACGCCATACCCCAGGCCACACCAAAACCCGTACAGTCCGTTGCAACGGCTCCCAATCCGCCCTTGCAACTGTGTGCCGACAGATCCATGTGTATCCACGGTGTCTTGTCGATGAAACGCTGCAGCAGCCGCGCCGCAAGTATGTGGTCCGGATCGCCACCGAGCGTGCATTGTTTGACGTCGGCCACGGCGCTGTCGAGTGCGCTGTCGTAATCCTCGTCCATCGGAAAAGCACAAAGACGCTCGCCGGCGGCGACGCCCGCTTTTAATGCCTGCGCGGCAAGCACTTCGCTGGTCGCGAAGATGCCGCTGTAACGATTGCCCACAGCAACGTGCATGGCGCCGGTCAGCGTCGCAAAATCAACGATCACAGCGGGTTTCGCTTTCGCCGCCAGGGTCAAGGTATCGGCCAGCACCATGCGGCCCTCGGCGTCGGTATGCACGATTTCGATGGTGGTACCATTTAATGCGGTAACCACATCGTTCTGTTTGTAGGCGCGCGGGCTGAGATGGTTCTGCGCCAGCGCCAGCCAGCAGTCGATGTTGACCTTGAGTTTCGCCGCTGTTGCCGCGGCGAGTATGCCCAGCGCCACCGCAGAACCGTTCATGTCTTCATGCATGCCGTTCATGGAGCGCGCCGGCTTCAGGTTGTGGCCGCCGGTATCGAAGCAGATGCCCTTGCCGACCAGCGCCACGGTTTTTTTCGCGCCGCGCGGCCGGTAACGCAGGCACACGATCGCAGCATCTTTTTCATCACTGCCTTGCGCCACCGCACAGAAGGCGCCGGCGCCCAGGCGTTTCAGTCGGTCGAAATCATATTCCTCGCGCACCCAACCCTGTTCTTTTGCAAGCGCACGCAAACGCTGGCGATAAGCGCCGGGCGTCAGTTCGTTGGGCGGCAGTACCGTCAGTTCGCGGCACAACTGGTTGCCCTCGGCAATGGCGCGCATCGACGCGAAACCGTCTGCCGCCTTGTAGCCATGCAGGGCTATCGTTTTCAGCGGCTTTGCGGCGGGTTTTTTCTTGCGCTCGGGCAATGGCATGCCGTTGACCCACAACACATAGGCCGCGAGCTCGGCCAGCGCGCGGCGTGCGCCGGCGGCGCCGGCAACCAGCACGGTGATTACCTGCGGATGTTCGGCCAGCAGCAGGCTGACGGCCTTGCGCATCGCCGTCTGCTGCTCGAACGCTGATTTTTGCATATCCGGCGTCACCCATACTGCCAGCGCACCGTCCGGCGTCTGCGCACTGACAGCAGCGTCCATGGTCTTCTTGCCGCGGCGGGACAAAGTACGCAGCAGGGTTTCGCCCAATGGCAACTTTGCAGGCACAGCGCCCATCGGTGCAACGATCAAAATGTGCGTGGATTTGGCGAGTTCGCGCGCGGCGGGCAAAGCGCCGCTGGTATGCAGCTTGGCCAGCATGATCAGGATTCCACGGAATGAATGTGCTTCGATTATAGCGGCCACGGCCTGTTAAAATCAGCACGTTCATTATTCACTTCAATACTCCAGACCATGCGTCTTTATCTTGATCTGTTGCGCCATGTGCTGGATCACGGCACGCGAAAATCCGACCGCACCGGCACCGGCACGGTTTCAGTGTTCGGTGCACAACTGCGCTTCGACCTCGCCGCGGGTTTCCCGCTGGTCACCACCAAGAAGGTGCACCTGAAGTCGATCATTCACGAACTGCTGTGGTTCCTGAAGGGCGACACCAATGTGAAATATCTGAAGGACCACGGCGTCAGCATCTGGAACGAGTGGGCCAAAGCGGACGGTGAACTCGGCCCGGTCTACGGTTACCAGTGGCGCTCATGGCCCGCAGCCGATGGCCGCCGTATCGACCAGATCAGCCAGATACTGGAACAGTTGAAGAAAAATCCCGATTCACGGCGCATGATCGTGTCGGCGTGGAACGTCGCTGATCTCGACAAAATGGCATTGATGCCCTGCCACGCTTTTTTCCAGTTTTATGTTGCCGACGGCAAACTCTCCTGCCAGCTCTACCAGCGCAGCGCCGACATGTTTCTCGGCGTGCCATTCAACATTGCCTCGTACGCGCTGCTGACACTGATGATCGCCCAGGTCTGCGGCCTGAAGCCAGGCGATCTGGTGCATACCTTCGGCGACACGCACATCTATCTGAACCACTTCGATCAGGTCAACGAGCAGCTTTCCCGGCAACCGCGCCCGTTGCCGGTGATGAAACTGAACCCCGCGGTGAAAGATCTGTTCGCATTCCAATACGAAGACTTCACGCTGGAACATTACGATCCGCATCCGGCGATCCGCGCACCCGTAGCAATTTAGGATGGATTGTGACCACTCAATCCCCAATCCACAATCCTCAATCCCGCCTTTCACTGATCGTGGCAATGGCAAAAAACCGCATCATCGGCGCCGATGGAAAAATCCCGTGGCGCCTGCCCAACGAACTACAGTTATTCAAGCAGGTGACGATGGGCCACCACATCATCATGGGTCGCAAGACTTATGAATCGATCAACCGACTGCTGCCCGGTCGCACTACAGTCATCGTCACACGCCAGAAGGATTACTTGATTCCCGGCGCCAAAATTGCGCATACGCTGGATGAAGCCGTCGCGTTGTGCGCGGGAGACAGCGAAATCTTCGTGATCGGCGGCGGCGAACTCTATCGCGCGGCGCTACCCATGGCAGACCGCATTTATCTGACGGTTGTGGATGCGGAGCCCAAAGGCGACACACAGATGCCGGAATTTGATGCCGAAACATGGCGATTGCACAGCGCGCAGCGTTACAACCGGGATGAGCGC